>NZ_JBFUGT010000005.1:0-117527 GCF_056402775.1 Rhodococcus sp. P3_B8 | reverse complement strand
GGTGGGCGATGCCGCAGGCGAATTCGACGACTTCCTGGCCGCGGGACACTTCGCCGAGGGCGTCGGAGACGACCTTGCCGTGCTCGGCGGTGATGATTTCGGCGAGTTCGCCCTTGCGGGCGTTGAGCAGTTCCCGGAATGTGAAGATCACCTGGGTGCGCTTGGCGAGGGAGGTGTCGCGCCAGGCGGGGAACGCGGCGGCGGCGGCGTCGATGACGGCGCGGGCGTCCTCGACGCTGGCGAGGGCGACCTGACCGGTCACGGCACCGGTGGCCGGATTCGTCACCGGAGCGGTATCGACGCGCGTTCCGGGGTAGGACTTGTTGTTGAGCCAATGCGAGATGACGGCCATGGGGTTCACTCCTGGGAAAGGTGGGGTGCCCACGAGTCTGCTGGGCAACAATGCCTGCGTCAACGAGTAAAATGGCACTTCGGACTGCACTTTTGCACGAGGGATGAGGGCGATGTTCACCGCAGACAACATGCGTTACCTCCTCGAGTTGTCGAGAACCGGCCGCCTCGCCGATGCGGCGAAGCGGCTCGGTGTCGATCACACGACCGTCTCGCGGAGAATCACCCGGCTCGAGAAAGACACGGGCACGAGACTTTTCGATCGTGGCGTGTCGGGGTGGCAGCTCACCGAGGCGGGCCGGCGACTGGTTCCCCACGCTGAGGCGGTGGAATCCGCGGTGCTCGCCGCTCTCGACGAAACGTCGTCCCTGGGCGGGCTGACGGGCACCGTCCGCATCATCACTCCCGACGGTTTCGGGTCGTTCGTGCTGGTGCCGGGGTTGGCCGCTCTGCGGTCCGAGCACCCCGACCTGTTCACCGAACTGGTCACGTCGACCACCCACGACCTGCTGACCGGGCGCGACTTCGACATCGCGGTCACCCTCGAACGTCCGTCGCCGCGGTCTGTCGTGGTCCGCAAACTGGCCGAGTACGACCTTCGTCTGTACGCGTCGCGGCGCTACCTGGACACACACGACCCCATCACGTCACTCGAGGATCTCCGGCACCACACGCTCATCTGGTACGTGGATGCGTTCCTGGACGTCGAGCCGCTGCGGATCCTCGACGCGCTGATTCCGGACTTCCAGGCCCAGATCCAGACCAACAACATCGCGGGCCACTACCAGGCCGTGAAGCACGGAGTCGGGATCGCTCCGCTGCCGAGTTACATCGGCGCGCTGGACGAGGATCTGGTGCCGGTTCTCCGCGACGACTTCATCGCCCACCGCACCTACTGGCTGGTGGTACCGCGGGAACTGACGCGACTCGCGCGGGTGAAGGCGATCACCGAGGCGCTCTACTCCATCGTCGACGGCAATCCCGAACTGCGAGGTGCAGCAGGGTAACTTACCGGTCCGCGGGGACGGGTCCGGCGCTCTCGCGGACGACGAGCTCGGTGGGGAGTGTGATTTCCCGTCCCGCTCCGCCGCCGATGATGTCGAGCAGCAGCTGCGCGGCCTCGCGGCCCTTGTCGACGAGTGGTTGCCGGACCGTCGTCAGTCCGGCGGCCCGGGCCGCGGGAATGTCGTCGAAACCGACCACCGACAGATCCTGTGGCACCCGGAGACCACGTTCGTGTGCGACGTCGATGGCCGCGAGGGCCAGCAGGTCGGAGGCGGCGATGACGGCGGTCACGGGACCGGCATCGAGCAACGTCTCGACGGCGGTGCGCGACAGTTCGTAGTCGAACCCGCCTGCTTCGACGACCACGGTGGACGACCACGGCACCGTGTATTTGCGGCAGGCGGACGCGTATCCGGCGAGGCGTTCCTTCATCACGTGATCTCGTGCGGCCCGGGTGCGGGCGGCGTCGACGGGCCCACCCTTGCCGTCGGGGACGAGCCGGTCGACGAGAAACCCGACACGGCGGTGCCCGAGCGACAGCACGTGCTCCGCGATCTCCTTGGCGGCCTGCCGATCCCGGATTCCGACCCGCGGCAGTTCGCCCGGATTGGGACCGTCGATCACGACGATCGGCAGCCGGCGGCTCATCGCCGTCTGCATTCCGGGGTGGCCGTCCGGCATCGCGTACGCGAGGAAGCCGTCCACCGCGCCCCGCACGAGCACGCCGGAACCCTCGGCCACCCGGGTCGACTCGAGTGGGCAGGGCAGCAGGGTCAGCGCGACCTCGGCGAGTTCACCAACCTCCGATATGCCTTTCAGCAACTGCGCGGTGGCCGGGTCGTCGAAGGCGTAGCGCAACGAGTCGGTGATCATCAGCCCCAGCGCACCGACCTGCCCGGTGCGGAGATTGCGTCCCGCGGGGTTGGGGCCGGCGTAGCCGAGTTCCGCGGCCACCTGGAAGATGTGGGCGCGCCGGGCTGCCGACAGCTTGTGGGGCTGGTTGTACGCGTACGAGACCGCGGCCTGGGACACGCCTGCCGCTCGGGCGACGTCGTGCATCGTGGTCACGAATGCCGATCCTCTCCGTCGCACGTTACCGAGCCCAGCTTATCGGCCGGACCGTGCGCGTCCCCCGGGTGTCAGCTCGCTCTGGCGACAACGGTGTCATCGTCGTCCTCACCCCGGTCGAGGAGAACGAGTGTGCCCATGACGTTGCGTGCCACCACCTGTTGGTCGGTGACCGTCATCTGTCCCCGCCACGACCCGAGGAAGGTCCACGTCCACGACATGAGCGTGGACAGCCGGCTCCGGAACCCGACGACGTAGACGACGTGGACGGCCAGCCACAGGATCCACGCCAACAGGCCCGCGAGTTCGATACCCCCGACCTTCACGACCGCGTTGAACCTCGAGATCGTGGCCATCGACCCCTTGTCCCGGTACCGGAAGGGAACGCGGTCGGGTGACGAGTCACGTCCTCGGGCGCCGGCCGAGATTTGCCGCGCCGCGTAGCGGCCACCCTGGATCGCGACCTGCGCCACCCCGGGAAGGCGGTCGCGCGCCATCATGTCTCCGATCACGAACACCTCGGGGTGTCCCGGCACCGTCAGGTCCTCGCGGACGGCGATCCGCCCGGCGCGGTCGAGTTCGGCGTCCGACTGCTCGGCCAGCTGCCTGGCCAGCGGGCTGGCTTCGACACCCGCCGACCACACCTTGCACGCGGATTCGATGCGGACGGTCTCGCCTCGCCCGTCCTTGATCGTCACGCCGTCCGCGTCGACGTCGGTGACGGCTGCCCCGAGCCGCACCTCGACACCGATCTTCTCGAGACGCTCGGCGGCGGTGGACCCGAGCCGGTCACCGAACGGCGGCAACACTGCGGACGCGGCGTCGAGCAGGACGATCCGGGCGTCGCGGGTGTCGATGTTCCGGTACGCGCCGACGAGGGTTCGGTGGGCCAGTTCTGCTATCTGACCGGCCATCTCCACCCCGGTGGGTCCCGCGCCGACCACCACGAACGTCAGGAGGCGGGCCCGCTCCTCGGGGTCGGTGGACAGCTCGGCGCGTTCGAACGCGCCCAGGATCCGGCCGCGGAGTTCGAGTGCGTCGTCGATGGTCTTCATGCCGGGGGCGTGTTCGGCGAAGTGGTCGTTACCGAAGTACGACTGCCGGGCCCCGGCCGAGACGATCAGACTGTCGTACTCGGTGGTGGTGGTTCCGCCCTGGTGGGTCGAGGTGATCCTGCGCGCGGTCAGGTCGATGTCGGTGACGTCTCCCAGTATCACCGAGGCGTTCGACTGTTTCCTCAGCACCATCCGCGTCGACGGTGCGATTTCTCCCTCGGACAGGATTCCGGTCGCCACCTGGTACAGCAGCGGCTGGAACAGGTGGTGGCTGGTGCGGTCGACGACGAGCACGTCGACGTCGGCGCGGCGTAACGCCTTCGCGGCGAACAGGCCGCCGAATCCGGAACCGATGATCACCACGCGATGACGTGCCTCGGTGCGGGCAGGAGTATTCATGACACGCTCTTCCCGGATCGCGTCTATCGCCATCCGCAGTACTGGTAGGGGTGAAGCGTGCCGCCCGACACGGGGTGTCGGGCGGCACAGTGGACACGACGCACCGGAGACTCGAATGTCGGTTCAGGATCCGGCGTGTCGCGAGATCACCTGCAGGACCGGCGACGCCGTTGTCAGCTGCCCTGGATGCGGGTGATCAGATCTGTGAGGTAGGTGTAGCTCTTCTTCGCGGCGTCGAGGCCACCGCATTCGACCGACAGGACGACGTCGTGGTCGGCGTCGTGCAGGGTCTTCACGATGCGTTCCCAGTCGATGACGCCGTCGCCGCAGGCGCAGCCGAGCATGCCGCGGACCTTGCCGCGCAGCCGTTTCGCGTCCTCGATACCGATGTCCTTGGCGTGCAGGTGCGTGACGCCGCCGACGATCTGCTCCAGCCWCTCGTGCGGGTCGTTCTCACTGAGGTAGCTGTTGCCGGTGTCGAGGTTGATCGTCAGCGCCGGGCTGTCGATCAGCGTCATGATCTTCTCGAGCCGCTCCGGGGTCGCTGTGTACTCGCCGTGCGTCTCGATCGCAATCTTGATGCCGCGCGGTTCGGCCACCTTCGCCGCCTCCTGCAGTGTGTACCGCATCAGCGTGTAGTTCTCCGCCTCGGTGGTCCACGTCGGCAGCGGCCCGTCGTCGACCATGATCATCGGCGAACCGACCTCGGCCGCGTAGCGGATCGACTGCTTCAGATAGTCGACGCTCACGTCCGGCTTGGCCAGCGGCGCATGACTGGACAGCGAGGAGATGCTCAGCCCGCGTGATTCGGCGGCGTCCCGCATGATGAGCGGGTCGTCGAGCATCGACCGGGTGTGGAAGTACCCGGCCGTGCTCAGCAACTCGCGGCCCCAGTAGACCATCGGCTCCACGTACTTGTAGCCGATCTCCGCGGCCTGGTCCATGGCCCAGTCGAACGACCCGTTCTCGAATCGGGCGAACTCCAGGTTCAGGCCGAGCTTGATCTCTCCCATGCCGGTCTCCGATCAGAATCCGCGTTGCGCGACGTAGTCGTCGCGGACCTCGCCGTGGTAGGCGGGAACGGTGATGTCCCACCAGCCGGTCGGGTGCATCTCGGTCCACGGCAGCTCGTGGGCGCTCATCGCCTCGATGATCACCGGGCCGGGTGTCGCGAAGGCGCGCTCGATGGCGTCGGCCAGCTTCTCCGGGTCCTCGACGCGCTCGGCGCTGCAGCCGAGTGACTGAGCGAACCGGGTGATGTCGGCGAAATACGGTGTCCCGTCGAGGTTTTTCCACCCGGAGATGATTTCGCGTTCCTCACCGAACAGGCTGATCTGGAGGTCCTTGATCGCCTCCCAGCCGCCGTTGTTGAGCACGACGATCACTAGCGGCACTCCGAGCATCGCGGCGGTCGCGATCTCGGTGCCGGTCTGGAGGAAACTGCCGTCGCCGACCATCGCCAGGACCGGGGTGTCCGGGGCGCCGATCTGCGCGCCGATCGCGGCGGGCACACCGAATCCGATGCCGGAGAAGCCGCCGGCCACGATGTTGGTCTTCGGGCCATAGATCGGGAACTCGTTGAACGCCTGGTTCGCGGGGTTGGACGAGTCGGTGACCAGAATGCCCTCGCGCGGAAGGGCCTTGCGGATCTCGACCATCGCCCGCGAGTTGGTCATCGGGAGGTAGTCGGTGGTCCGCATCGGCCGCAGGTGCTCTTCCCACTGCGCCTTGAGATCCTGCAGTTCGGCGAAGTAGTCGGTGCTGCGGTAGTCGAGGGCAGGCCCGAGGTCGGCGAGCACGTCGCGCAGCGCGGCGAGGGACGTTTTCGCGTCGCCGACGACGCCGACCTCGACCGGGTAGTTGCGGCCGATCTCGAAGCCGTCGATGTCGATCTGCACGAGTTTGGTGTTCGGGATGTCGAACGTGACGCCGGGGCGGTACGACGACGTGATGCGGTCGCTGAACCGACAGCCGACGGCGAGGATCACGTCGGCGGTGCGGGTCACGCCGTTGCCGGGGATCGAACCCATGTCGCCGCACGGCCACGCGTAGAGGTCGTGGTCGGCGGGGAACGCGCCCTTGCCCTGGAACGAATGGGTCACGGGTGCGCCGAGGTGCTCGGCGACGGCCATCAGTTCGGCGGCGGCCTCGGCGTGGATGACGCCGCCACCGGCCACGATGACGGGACGTTTCGCACCGGCGAGCAGGCGGGCGGCCTCGGCGATCACGGCCGGGTCGCCGGTCGCGCGGGTGGCGGGACGGCGGGCACCGGTGTCGGGGGTGTAGTCGCCGTACTCGGCCTGCAGGTCCTGCGGGATGTCGACGAGCACGGGTCCGCGCCTGCCCTCGTGCATGGTGTTGAACGCCTGGGCGAGCGCCACCGGCAGCTGTTCGAGGCGGCCGGGCTGCCACCAGCGCTTGACCACCGGCTCCACCATGCGGGGAAAGTTGTTGCCGTGCGGGCGGTCGATCTCCTGAAGCACCCCGCGGTTCTCCATGTAGGTGTGCACGGCACCGGTGATCAGCAGCATCGGCATCGAGTCGGCGAAGGCCGTCGCGAGCCCGGTGAGGGTGTTGGTCGCACCCGGTCCGATGGAGGTACAGATCGCGGCGATCTTGCCGGAGGCCCGGTAGTAGCCGTCGGCCATGTGGGCGGCGCCCTGTTCGTGCATGGCCGGCACCAGTTCGATCTCGTCGGCTCGGTCGACGAACGCGTCGAGGAGGGCGGTGTTGCCGTGTCCGGGGATCGCGAAGACCTTCTCGACTCCCTCGCGGATGAGGAAGTCGACGACCATCTGTCCGCCGGTGAATTTCTGTGTTGTCATCGAAGAGGCTTTCTGGGTGTGGTGGGGGCGAAGCGTCACAGGGACGCGGACTGGGCCGGGGTGTCGTGGGAACGGGTCTTGCCGATTCGGTCGGCGATGCTCTCGGCGACGCGGAAGGCGTTGGCCGCGATGGACAGGGCAGGGTTCATCACGGGCAGGGACGGGAAGAACGACGAGTCGACGACGTACAGGTTGCCGACGTCGTGGGCGCGGCAGTCGGCGTCGAGGACGGAGGTCGCGGGGTCGGTTCCGGCCCGCACGGTGCCGGCCTGGTGGGAGTTGACCTCGATGCCGGTGCCCTGGCTGAAGACGAACGGATAGCCGATCTTCCGGAGGATCTTGCGCACCTCGCGGACGAGTACCTCGTGGGCGCGAGTGTTGTTGGGGGTCCACGCGATCTGGATGTTGCCGTCGTCGGTGAGGGTGACGCGGTTGCCCGGATCGGGCAGATCCTCGGTGAACAGCCACCAGTCCATGCTGCGGGCGGTGGCCTGGCTCAGTGCCCACTTGGGGATCAGCGGCCGTTGGCCCTTGATCATCTCGCCCTGCAACTTGCCGATGAGTTGCACGTGTCCCAGCGGGTAGGGGTGGTCGGCGGTGCCGTGAGTGTAGAAATCGTTGATGTACAACGTCTTCTGGAACTCGGACGTGTTCTTCTTCAGCGGGTTGACGCCGACCATGATGGAGTTGTTGTGCACCATGTAGTTTCGTCCGACCATGCCGGAGGAGTTGGCGAGGCCGTCCGGGTGTGCGGCGTTCGCCGACCGGAGCAGCAGCGCCGCGGAGTTGACGGCGCCACAGGACACCACCACGGTGCGTGCATCGACGACGAGTTCGGTGCCGCGGTGCCGGATCTGCACACCGGTGGCCCGGTGCCCGGTCTCGTCGGTGAGCACGCGCTCGGCGTACGCGTTGGTCAGCAGTTCCACCGAGCCGGACGCGATGGCGGGCCGGACGCAGCACACATCCGCGTCCGACTTCGCCAGCACCCGGCAGGGGAACCCGTCGCAGGTCCGGCATCGGATACATCCGCCGCCGTCGCGCAGGTCGATGCCCAGTGGGATGTTCGACGGCGTGTACCCGAGGCGCCGCAGTGCGTCGGCCGCCTCCTGCACCGGTGGCTCGTGTCCGATCGCCGGGTAGGGGAAGGGTTCGTCGCGGGGGAGCGTCGGGTCGTCGGTGTGATCGCCGTGGACCCGGTACACCTGTTCTGCCCGTGCGTAATACGGGGCAAAGCCGTCGTACGAGAAGGGCCACTCGGGAGATTCGCCGGCCTCGTGTTGCGTCGACTGGAAGTCTTCACGCCGGAACCGCACCAGCGACGAGCCGTACAGCTTCGTGTTCCCGCCGACGTAGTAGTACGTGCCGGGGCTGAACGGCCTGCCCTCGGTGTCGTACCACTGCTCGGCGTTCGCGTACCGGTGACCTTCGAAGACTTCCTGCGGGTCCCAGTTCTGCTTCTCCTGCGGCAGGAAGTCGCCGCGCTCGATCAGAAGCACATCGACTCCCGAGTCGGCGAGCGCGTAGGCGAGCGTTCCGCCGCCCATTCCGCTGCCGACGATGACGACGTCGTAGCTGTGTTTGCTCGGGCCTGTGGGCTCCCCCACGGATGCGTCTCTCATGGGTCCTGCTCCTCGGTCGTAGAGAGTGGTGTCACGGATCTGCCGGGCGGGTCGACGTGAACCGACAGTCGGTGAAATGGTTATACGTATAACTAAAGGTTAGTGGCAGTGCCGGGGATGTCAACCCCGCACGAGCAGCTCATCCTGGCGGGATGAGCTGCTCGCGGCGGTCAGGGCACGAGCGGTCGAGTGAGGTTCTCCGGCCGCAGCACGTCGTCGAGTTGCTCGCGACTGAGCAGACCCCGCTCGAGCACGAGCGCGGCGACGGTGCGCCCGGTCGCGAGTGCGTCGGCGGCAATCGCGGTGGCCGCGGTGTACCCGATGTGCGGGTTGAGGGCCGTGACCACGCCGATGGACGCGTCCACCATGTTCTTCAGATGGTCGATGTTCGCGCCGATGCCGACCACGCAGCGTTCCCGCAGGACGGTGCATCCGCGCGTGAGCAGTTCGATCGTCTCGAACAGGCTGTGCGCGATCACCGGCTCGAAGGCATTGAGCTGAAGCTGCCCACCCTCGGCCGCCATCGTCACCGTCAGGTCGTTGCCGACCACCCGGAAGGCGATCTGGTTCACCACCTCCGGGATCACCGGGTTCACCTTGCCCGGCATGATCGACGATCCTGCCTGCACGGGCGGCAACGTGATCTCACCGAAACCGGCACGCGGCCCCGACGACAGGAGCCGAAGGTCGTTGCAGATCTTGGACAGCTTCACCGCGGTGCGTTTGAGCACCCCGGACAGCTGGACGAATGCCCCGACGTCCTGCGTGGCTTCGATCAGGTCGGACGCCGTCGTCACCTCGATTCCGGTGATCGCGGCAAGATGTTCGCGCACCCGCCATGCGTACTCGTGGTGCGCGTTGAGACCGGTCCCGATAGCCGTTCCACCCAGATTGATCTCGGAGATGAGCGTCGCCGCCTCCCCGAGCCGCTGGGAATCCTCGTCGATCATGAGAGCGAACGTCGCGATCTCCTGGCCCAGGGTCATCGGAACCGCATCCTGCAACTGGGTGCGGCCGACCTTGAGGACGTCGGAGAACTCCGTCGACTTCACCGCGAACTCCGCCGCCAAGTCCCGCATGGCCGCCCGCAGCCTGGTCAGGGCGGTTTGCAGGCCGGCCTTGATTGCGGTGGGGTAGATGTCGTTCGTGCTCTGGCTCATGTTCACGTGCTCGAGCGGATGAAGATACTCGTAGCTGCCGCGCCGGTGACCGAGCAATTCCAGAGCCCGGTTGGCCACCACCTCGTTCGCGTTCATGTTCGTCGACGTGCCGGCACCGCCCTGGATGACGTCCACGACGAACTGGTCGCGCAGGGCACCGGCCCGGATCTCCTCGCAGGCCGCCACGATGGCGTCCGCTTCGCGCCGCGGCAGCAGGCCGAGGCTCGCATTGGTCTGCGCCGCAGCCTGCTTGACGGACGCCAGCGCCGACACGAGGTCGGGATGGCTGGCCAGCGGAATGCCGGTGATCGGGAAGTTCTCCGTCGCCCGCAAAGTGTGGATGCCGTAGTAGGCGTCGTCGGGGACCTCGCGGTCGCCGAGGAGGTCGTGTTCGGTGCGGGTCATCGTTCGGACGTCACCCGGGTCGGGAGGTCGCCCCACGGGAGCGGGGCGCTGCCGAACTTGGCGGCGCGAAGGTCGCCGGAGCGGGCGTGCCCCTCGAACTTCTCCAGCCGCGACAGGCGGCCGCACACCTCGCCGAGCTTCGCGCTGCTGCCGAGGTCGCGCACCTCCTGGTAGGTGAGCGTCTTGAGGAACTTGCCCACCCACAGACCGCCCGTGTAGCGGGCCGCACCGAGCGTCGGGAGAACGTGGTTGGTGCCGATCAGCTTGTCGCCGTAGGGAACACACGTGCCTTCGCCGAGGAACAGGGCGCCGTAGTTCCGCATGGAGGTCAGGGCCTGACGGGGGTCCTCGGTGAGGATCTGGACGTGCTCCGACGCGAAGACGTCGGCGAGCCGGTACGCCTCGTCGAGCGTGTCCACCACGTGGATCTGGCCGTGATCACGCCACGCGGGGCCGGCGATGGCGTTGGTGACCAATCCGGGGAGCAAGGCGTCGATATGGTCGATCACCGCCCGTCCCACGGACTCCGACGTGGTGATCAGCACGCACGGCGAATCGGGGCCGTGCTCGGCCTGGCTCAGCAGGTCGACGGCGATGGTGAACGGGTCGGCCAGATCGTCCGCGACGATGAGCGTTTCGGTCGGCCCGGCGAAGAGGTCGATCCCGACCTCGCCGAACAGCTGGCGCTTCGCCTCGGCCACGTAGGCGTTGCCGGGGCCGGTGAGGATGGACACCGGGTCGATGGACTCGGTGCCCAGTGCGAGTGCGGCGACCGCCTGCACTCCGCCGAGAACGAAGATCTCGTCGGCGCCGGCAAGGTGCATCGCCGCGACACTGATCTGCGGCGGCTCGCCGGCATTCGGGGGCGTCGTCGCGGCGACGCGTTCGACACCCGCGACCTTCGCGGTGAGGACCGTCATGTGCGCGGAAGCGGTCAGCGGGTAGCGCCCGCCGGGAACGTAGGCGGCAGCCGCGTCGATCGGGACGTTGCGGTGCCCGAGGAACACTCCCGGCAGGGTCTCGACCTCGAGGTCCTGGATGGAGTCCCGCTGCGCCTGCGCGAAGTCGCGAATCTGGCGCTGCGCGAATCGCAGATCGTCGAGGACGGTCTCGGGAACGGACTTCACGATCTCCGCCACCCGGTCCTCGCTCAGCCGGAACGATTCGGGGGACCAGCCGTCGAACTTCTCGGAGTACTTCCGGACGGCCTCGTCGCCGTTCGCGCGGACATCGGCGATGACGGCGGCGACGGTGTCGACCACGGCGGGGTTGCTCGCCCGCTGCGCTGGTTCACCGACGGCGGCCTTGAGAACGAATGACATGGGATGCTTCCTTCGGATGAGCGAGGGGCTGGATCTGTTGCCACTCAGCATCGCGGTGCCGCACACGTTTTCGACAGTTGCATTGTGGGAACTATTTGCGTCGGTTCATGCACGTTCTGTGTACCATTGAGCATGGTCTTCACCGTCGCCGACGCTCTCGACATCGATCTCCTGAAAGACGCGGGAGCCCGTGTCCTGACCGGATCGGACAGCCTCGACCGTGAGGTCCGCTGGGTGCATTCGTCGGAGATCTCGGATATCGCCCGCTTCCTGCGGGGTGGAGAATTACTCCTGACCGCCGGGCTCGGAATGGGCAGCACGGGCGCCCTTCAACAGGTGTTCGTCCGCGCAGCCGCTCGTGCCGGGGCCGCCGCTCTCGTCATCGAGGAGTCGGGACGGATGTTCGACCGCGTACCGGATGCAGTGGTCGCCGAAGGGCAGGCCTGCGGCCTGCCGATCATCGCCCTTGCCCGCGAGGTGTCGTTCGCCGGTGTCTCGTCGCAGGTGCACGAGATCCTGACCGACAAGCGCCTGCAGGCGCTCACCCACGAACGGGAAGTCGAGTCCACGTTCTCGAACCTCCTCCTGGACGGCGCCGACTACCTCTCGATCGTGCAGACGCTGGCCGAACTCACCGACGGCACGGTGGTACTCGAGAACATCGCACATCGCGTGATGGCGTACGTCGGCGAATTCGACGAGGAAGCCGGCATCGAGGACTGGGACCGGCACGCGCGAGGCCTCCACAGCGACGACAGCGGATGCGTCCGCAGACCGGTCCTGATGCGTGGTCAGCCGTGGGGCTGGATTCACGTCTTCACCGACCGGCCCGCGACCGAACGGTCCACCGCGGCCTTCGCGACCGAACGTGCCGCCGCGGCCGTCGCGATCTCGTTGCTGACCGACCGGAGCCGCGAAGCGAGGGACGATCAGCGGAGCACGGCGCTGATCACGCGACTGCTGATCGGCGATCTCTCCGGGGCCGAATTCGTCGACCAGGCAGGCAGACTCGGGTACCAGCTGGGGTCGGGACAGATCGTCGTCGTCATCGCGAACAAGGATGCCCGCGACGAGTCGTCCGGTCCGCGCGCCGGCCGTCAGATCGACACGGGTGCGATCAGCGCCGACATGGGCGACTACGTCGTGGCTGTGGCGGCGGAGTCCGGCCGGACCCGCGCCGAGCTCGCGGGTCTGCTCGGGAAAATGGAGCACGGCGGCGGCATGAGCCGCGCAGTGCCCGCATCGATGCTGCAGGTTGCGGTCACACAGGCGAAGAGTGCCGCCGCGGTGTCGCGCTCCCTGCCTGCCTCACCCATGCTGCATTTCGACGACCTCGGCGTCGAACGTCTGCTCGTGACGTTGGCGCAGGGGCCCGAGCTCGCCAGCTTCGTCGAGGACGAGCTCGGCCCATTGCTCACGAAGGATGCGCAGTCCACGACCCCGTTGTTGCCGACACTGCGAGCATTCCTCGCCGTCGACGGCCGCAAGACCGAAGCGGCGGAGAAACTCTTCATCCAGCGCCGGACCTTGTACAACCGGCTCGACCGCATCGCCGCGATCCTGGGCAAATCCCTGGACGACGCCGCCACCCGCCAAAGTCTGCTGCTCGCGGTGAAGGGGCTGGATCTGCTCGAGGGGTCGTCCATCGTGGCTCGACGGGGCGGACGGCAATGACGCTGTCGTCGGCTTCTCATTCTGTGCAGTCTGCACGCAGGAGGTACACGGTCTGTACCTGTTGTGCGGCGCGTCACCTTCGTAGTGTTTTCACCAAGATTCCGGCCATCCAGTCGGCGTTGATCGAAAGTTCACGCACTCGCTACTCGCTGAACGGACGCCTACCCCCGTAGGCGCCCGCGGCGGTCCGAGACCTACCGCAAGGACGAAATCATGGCAACACATGGAGCAGGCACCGCTCCCGTGCTCGACCATACACGCGTGCGTAAGGCGCGAATCGCGACATTCTTCGGCTTCTTCCAGCTGGGCGCCGTGATGTTGATGTGGTCGACGAGCACCACCTCGTTGCGTAGTCACCTCGGGTGGGAAGGCGACGGCGGCGACTCCCAGTTCGGCCTCCTCGCGCTGTCGATCGGTATCGGCGCCGCTGTCGGCTGTTTCGCCATCGGCCCCTTCATCGATCGGTACGGTCCGAGAAACACGGCCATGCCCACGATGGTCGTCTACCCCCTCTGTTACATCCCCCTCGCGTTCCTCGACGGACTGGTCGGAGCGATGGTGATCGGCGTGCTCATCGGACTGCTTCGCGGTGCCTTCGACACGGCGTTCAACACTCACGGTGTGCAGGTCGAGCGGTACTACGGGCGGCCCATCATGTCTGCGTTCCACGCCGCCTACCCGGCGGGTGGCTTCGTTCTCGGACTTGTCGGCAGCGCTCTGGCCCGGCACTTCACCGACAGCCCGGCCGTCGCCTACATCTCGATCGGCGTGGTCCTGTCGGTACTCGGTGTCGTCTTCGGTAAGTGGCTTCTCTCCCTTGACGAGTTGCTGCCTCCGGACCAGGACGAGATTCCGGGCGCCGCCGACCCCGCGCACCCGGGGAAGCGTTCGGCCACCACGGCGACACTTCTCGTGATGATCGGATTCGGTGTGCTCCTGCTCG
The DNA here is from genome assembly GCF_056402775.1 of Rhodococcus sp. P3_B8. NCBI lineage: Bacteria > Bacillati > Actinomycetota > Actinomycetes > Mycobacteriales > Nocardiaceae > Rhodococcus > Rhodococcus sp. P3_B8. Next base: position 103,698 of record NZ_JBFUGT010000005.1, on the reverse strand, counting down.
GATCGATGTTGAGCGAGGGCGCGGTCCTGGACTGGGGTCAGGAATTCGTGCGCCGCGCAGTCGGCACCACGGCAGGCCTGGCAGCGACGGCTGTCACGCTCTACTCGGGAGCGCAGTTCGTCGGCCGGTTGTTCGGCGACAAGCTGGCCGAGTACTTCGGCGCTCGACTCATCGTCGGTGCGAGCGGTGTCATCGGCGCCGCCGGTGCGCTGCTCGCGATGCTGGGTGGCTCGGCGCCGCTCGCCCTCACCGGTTTCGTGCTGCTGGGACTCGGCCTGGCGTGCATGGCACCGCTCATGCTGTCGGCGGCCGGGCGACGAGATCCCGAGAACGCGGGACGGAACATCGGTCTGGTCAACGCGATCGGCTACGTCGGCATGCTGGTCGGGCCTGCCGCGATCACCGTCGTCGTCGACAACCTCGGTATCGAATGGATGCCGCTGCTGCCGGCCATCCTTCTCGCACTGATCGCGATCGGCGGTCCCGCGCTGATGCGCCTGGTGCCGCGCTACCACAAGCCGGCATCGGAGACGAGCAGGCACGAGGTCGCGACCGGGTAGGTCGTCCGGCACTTCCGGTTCCTGCGGTCCGGTACCTCTTCCGAGGTGCCGGACCGCCTTTCGTGTCGTTACCCGGTGATACGATTAACCATCCCCCGAGACGAACAGGAGACAGCTGTGCCTACCCAGAGTCCGCCGTTGAAGCGAGGTGAGCGCGGCTGGAAAGCAGCAACTTTCGTCATCTTCGTCGGAACGGGGATCACCTATGCGTCCTGGGTGACCCGCACCCCGGCCATTCGCTCGTCCCTCGGAGTCGGCACGGGCGACATGGGGCTGATCATTCTCGGTCTGTCGATCGGATCGATGGCGGGGCTGCTGCTCGCCGGTCCCGTCGTCGCCCGGATCGGCGCCCGTCACGTCATCACGGCCGCGGCCACGGTCGCGAGCCTCGGCCTGTTCACGGTGGGGCTCGGTTCGGGTGTCGCGATCGCGGCCCTGGTCGGTCTGGGACTCGCGTTCACCGGTGCGGGATTCGGCATGTGCGAGGTGGCCCTCAACGTCGAGGGTGCAGCGATCGAGAAGCGCATGGGACGCAGCTTCCTTCCGTCGCTGCACGGTGCGTTCAGTCTCGGAACGCTCGCCGGCGCCGGCCTCGGGGCGATCGCCGAACTGTTCGACGTTCCGGTGCCGGTGCATCTCGGGGTGCTGGCCGTCGTGGTCCTCGGGTCGAGCGTGAGCGTCGTGGCGCTACTCCCTCCGGCCACCGGACGAGAGGTCGGGCGCACGCGCCGTCGATCCGGCACGTCCGGCGGTCCGACCATCTGGCGGGACAGCCGGATCGTTCTCCTCGGCCTGATCGCGCTCGGCATGGCATTCGCCGAAGGTAGTGCCAACGACTGGCTGCCACTGGGAATCGTCGACGGGTACGGCGTCGGATCGGCCACCGGCGCCGCGTTCTACGTCGTGTTCGTGGCCGCGATGACGTCGGCCCGCCTGCTCGGCGGGCGCGTCGTCGACCGGTACGGCCGCGCTGCGACCGTCCGCTGGTCCGCGGCGCTCGCGGTGGCGGGGGTCCTGATCGTGATCCTGGCGGGGAACCTGGTACTCCCCGCGTTCGGCTGTGCGTTGTGGGGTGTCGGTGTCGCTCTCGGATTTCCGCTCGCGCTGTCCGCGGCGGCCGACTCGCGGGCCGACGCCGCGCGACGCGTCAGCGCGGTGTCGACGCTCGGGTACATGGCATTTCTGGTCGGTCCGCCGCTCCTCGGGCTGCTCGGGGAACAGTTCGGACTCCTGCAGGCCTTCTACGTCGTCCTGGCCGGCGCCGTCCTCGCCGGGCTCGTGGCGAGCGCGGCCGGGGAAACCCGTGAGACCGAGGAGTCTCCGCTCGCCCGCGTGAGGTGAGAGCGGCTCGAGGTGAGCACGCGATCGCCCGGCCTCTGAGAACGAGGCCGGGCGAACCGTGGTCGGATCACATCACACTGCGGCAGAAGCGATCTCCGGCGCCACGCGCAGCGCGTTGGCCGCGATGGTCAACGCGGGATTGAGCGCCGCCGACGACGGGAAGAACGAGCCGTCCACGACCCACAGATTGTCGACGTCGTGACTGCGACAGTGGGGGTCGAGGACACTCGCCGCCGGATCGGTACCCGCGACCGCGGTTCCGCACATGTGCGAGTTCGTCGCGATCCCCATCCGCTCGGTGAGGATGATCGGATACCCCGCCTTGCGGACCGCCGCGGAGACGCGGCGAACCAGTTCACTGTGCGGTGCCGTGTTGTTGGGAGTCCAGTCGACGATGATCCGGTCGCCGTCGATCCGGACCCGGTTGTTCCGCGTCGGCAGATCCTCGGTGGTGAGGTAGATGTCGAGGCTGCGATCCACCACCGCCTTCAGCGCCCACATCGGAGCCCAGGGCCGCGCCCCCTTCACGTGCGCGGCCTGCAGTTTGCCGAGCATCTGCAGATTGCCGAGCGGGTACTCGTTGTTCGGGCCCGCGACGTACCAGTCGTTGATTCCCAGCGTCTTCTGCCACGCAGTCGTGTTCGTCCGGAAGGGGTTGACGCCCATGAAGAACGTGCTGTTGTGCACCATGTAGTTCCGGCCCAGCAGCCCCGACGAGTTGCCGAGGCCGTCCGGATTCCGTTCGTCGGCCGATCGGAGCAACAGCGCCGCGGTGTTGACCGCCCCTGCCGAGACCACGAACTGGTTGGCCGTGATCCGGATCGTGCGACCACGGAACTCGGCCTCCGCGGCGACGATTCGCGTGCCCTTCGCATCGGTGAGCAGACGCGTCACCTTCGCTTCGGTGAGCAGGCGCACCCGGTCCGACTCGAGAGCGGGCCGCAGCGCGCGGTTCTCCGCCTCACTCTTGTGATCGGTCTGCGACGGGGTGCCGTCCGACGCCGTCGACTGCCTGCGATGCTCCTGCGTGGTCAGGTTCATGCCGTTCGGTGTGTGGAACGGGTGCAGGCCCTGCTGACGAAGCGAGGACGCGAAACGCTCGATCGTCGGCTCGTGCGGCAACGGCGGCAACGGGTACGGAGACGACCGCGGCGGTTCAGTCGGATCCTCGCCGTCGATGCCGTGCACCTGGTAGAGACGCTCCGCCGCGGCGTAGAACGGTTCGAGATCGGCGTAGCCGAACGGCCACTTCGGTGAGATGCCGTCGTAGTGCTGCGTCTCCTCGAAATCCGTGACGCGGAAGCGGGGGAGGCTGCCGCCGTAGAACTTGGTGTTACCGCCCACCCAGTAGTACACGCCGGGCTGGAACGGTTCACCGTTGCTGCCGTCGAACCACGGTTCCGCGGTCTTGTACCGGCCCTCGAGGAACATTTCCGCGGCCTGCGAGTTCTCCACCTCGCGGGGGAGGAACCGCCCGCGCTCGACGACCAGGACGTCGACGTCCCGATCGCGGAGCGCCCACGCCAGCGTCGAACCACCCATCCCGGATCCGACGACCACGACATCGGCGGTGACCGTGTCGGAGTCGCCCACATCGACCACCGCGCCTTCGCGCAGCGGTGAATACGCGTCGATCTGATCGTGTCCGGACGTTCTCACAGGTGCTGTTCCTTGGCTCGGGTCGCCCAGTACTCGTCCTGACGCTCGTCCTCGATGTACGCGGGAACGGGGAAGTCCCACCAACCGGGAACCCACGGTCCCGCCGCATCACGATCGGTCGGGATTTCGATCAGCGCAGGCGCTTTCGAGTCGAAGGCCTTCCGGTAGGTGCTCTCGAGGTCGGCCGGGTCGTCCACCCGGAACGATTCGAGTCCGAACGACTGGCCGAGTGCCTTGAAGTCGGGGCTGTACGGGGTGCCGTCGGGGCGATTGAACTCGGTGCCGATGTGCCGGCTGGTCTGCTTGCGCTGCCCACCGCGGATGGACATGTAGCCCGCGTTGTCCTGGACCACGAAGACCACCGGAATGTCGTGCTGCACGCAGACACCGATCTCCTGCGACGTCATGAGGAAGTCGCCGTCACCGAGCACGCACGCCACCTGCCGGTCAGGGGCGGCGAGCTTGGCGCCGATCGCGGCGGGCACGGCCCAGCCCATTGACGAGAATCCGCCGGACGTCAGGTGGGTGCGCGGGTGATACACCGGGAACGTCTGCTTCACGGCGCCCTGGGTGTTGCCGGAGCCGGCGACGATGATGCCGTCCCGTTCCATCACCGACCGCAGACCGCCGAGGGGGCGCTGGGAGGTGAACGGGAACCGGTCGGAATCGCGCCGGCCTGCGAGCTTGGTCTCCCACTCGGCCTTCAGCTGCTCGAGTTCGGCGAGGTATTCGGACCGGTCGGCGCTGCTGCGGGGGAGGGAGGCGACGATCGCGGCGACGGTCGGCTTGGCGTCGGCGACTATGCCGACCTCGGCCGGGTAGTTCTTGCCGATCTCGTGCGGATCGATGTCGATGTGGATGAGCTTGGCAGGCGGAATCGAGAACGTGACTCCCTGCGCGTAGCTGGAGGAAGACCAGTCGGTGAACCGGCATCCGATGGAGATCACCACGTCGGCGCGAGAGGCGACGGCGTTGCCCACGATCGTTCCTGTTTGGCCGACGCTGCCCGCGAACAGGGCGTGGTCCTCGGGGAACGCGCCCTTGCCGTTCCACGTGGTGACCACGGGGATCTGCCACGCCTCGGCGAGGGCGAGCACCTCGTCGGCCGAGTCGGACGTGATGGCGCCGCCGCCGACGACGATCACCGGCCGGCGTGAGTCACGGAGCACGTCGACGGCCTTGTCGATCGCCAACGGGTCGGGCTGCTGGAGCCCGACCGGCAGCCGCCGTGCGAGGTCGTGAAGGGAGACGTCGGCGGCCTCGGCCTGCACGTCCATCGGCACCTCGATGTGCGCGGGCCCCGGGCGACCGGTCAGCATGGTGCTGAACGCACGGTGCATGATGAACGGCAGTTCCTCCACGCGGGTGGCGACCCAGCTGCGCTTCGACACTGCGTCGGTGACCTGCGGAAAGCCGTTGTCGGTGTGCCGCTCCAGTTCCTGGAGCAGACCACGCCCGCGCATGTGAGTGGGCGGCCCGCCGGTGATGCACAGCAGACTCGTCGAGTCGCTGTACGCGGTCGCGAGACCGAGCACGGTGTTCGCCGCGCCCGCCCCGATCGACGCCACCGCGGCCATCGGCTTCCCGGACACCCGGTAGTACCCGTCCGCGAGGTGCGTGGCGCTCTGCTCGTGGTAGACCTGGATGAACGGGATCTCGGACCCCTTCTCCAGGAACGCATCGGTGAGCGACCAGATCCCGTGGCCGGGAATTCCGGTGACGTACTCGACGCCGTACTGCTTCAGGACCTGGGCGACCACCTGCCCGCCGGTCAATTTCGCCATGATCGTTTCTCCTTGCTGTGTCAGTTCGCTACGCGGGCGGCGTAGCGCAGTCCCTGCTTGGTCAGTCGGCGCACGTTCGGCTCCGACAGGTCTGCCGGCGTGTGGCCGATCGAGTGGTAGAAGACCCGGCCGGCGCCCCACTGGCGCACCCACGCCACCGGGCTGCGCAGGCCCTCCAGCCAGGGCAGGTGCTCGCCGCTGAACTCGGTCTCCGCGAGCACCCGGTTGTTCGGGTCGACGTGCATGTAGTACTGCTCGGACGCCACCGCGAAGTCCTCGACACCGGCGGTCACCTCGTGCTCGCGGTCGGTGATGCTCACCTTGTACGGCTGCGGGAAGGCCTCTCCCGCAGGATGTTCGACGAAGTCGCCGCCGAGGAGGAAGTGGTACTTCAGGCTCGCCCGGAACGCGGCGGCGGCGCCGTGCCACGCCGCGACCCCGGTTCCGGCCGCGACGGCGTCGAGCAGGTTCTTCTCCTGCGAATCGCTCAGGTCTTCGGTGGTGAGCGCGTTGTTCCAGCCGAGCACGATCAGGTCGTATCCGGTCAGGTCGCGATCGAGGGTGAAGATGTCCTGCGACTCCTCGACCTGGTAGTTCAGCTCGGAAAACAGTTCGCGTGCCCATGCGGCGATGTCGTACGGATGGTGGCCGGGCCAGCCGCCGTAGAGGTAGAGGACCTTGGTCATGAGTGCTCCCAGGGATGGTGAAACCGGAAAAGGTGAAACGATTAACTTATAGTGGTGAATCGTATCACCGGCTGGAGAGCTGTCAATGGCTGATGCCGAGGGGAACGTGGGGAGCGTCCGGACGCGGACTAGGATCGGGCTTTGCCATTTGTGCGCTCCGGTGCGCAACGGCCGGTTGCGGCCGATGATCGCCGACGAGGGAGCACCACTTGGTCACGATGAAAGACGTCGCCCGAGCGGCCGGAGTATCGGTCGCCACCGTCTCCTACGCTTTCAGTAAATCGTCGAAGGTATCTGCGACACAACGGGAACGCATCTATTCCGTCGCCGCGGAACTCGGCTACGCCGGGCCGAACATCGCCGGGAGCAGTCTGCGGTCGGGACGGATCGGCGCGGTCGGGGTGATCGTGCCCGATTCCCCGGTTCAAGCGCTCGAGGATCCGTCCGTGACCCTGCTGATGAAGGGCATCGCGGAGATCGGGAACTCGGCCGACATCGCCCTCACCCTGTTTCCGGCCTCACGTGGTGGCTCCCCGGATTCACCACCGAACTCGCTGGTTCTCCGTGGACTCGTGGACGGCGTGGTCATCCACAACGTCCCCGACGGTCATCCCCTGGTCGAGGCGATCATCGCGCGCGGTATCCCGGCCGTCGTCGTCGATTCGCCCAGAAGCGCGGGACTGCCGTTCGTGGCCATCGACGACCGCCACGGCGCCTACCTGCAGATGGACCACATCCTGAGCCTGGGCCATCGACGCATCGGGATCATCGTCGACAAGCTCGGTCAGGATTCCGACTGCCGGATGGTCACGGCGGACGACGTCGGCGCGGCGACCGAACGCAACGCGCGGGAGCGGCTCGCCGGCTACTTCGCCGCGGCCCGCGACCACCACCTCCCGGTGGAGGAACTGTCGATCGTCGTGGCGGGCAACATCGATCGCGCCGCGGGCGACGAGGCCACCCGGATCCTGCTCGACGCGGCTCGGCCGACCGCTCTGGTGGCGACGTCCGACGTGCACGCGGTGGCGGCGTGGCAGGTGTTACGCGAGCGCGGCCTGACGGTGCCCGACGACATGTCCGTCATCGGCTTCGACGACGCACCCGTCGCAGAGCTTCTCGGTCTCAGCACAATTCATCAACCGATCGTCGAGAAGGGCCGCGCGGCCGCGACGATCCTGCTCGATCGGCTGGGCGGCGGCACCCGCACACGATCGTTGATGAAGACGTCGCTGGTCGTCCGCGCGAGCACCGCGCCGCCGCGCGAATCCAGCACCGCGCCGCCACGCGAATGATGGCGATGCTCCGCGACGGCCGGGTGTCATCCTCCATGATGGATCGATGACGACTGCGGTGCCGCGACTGGGCGTGACGTTCATCCCGACGATCGAACCCGAGAAGTTGAAGGACTTCGCGCGGGTGGCCGAGGACAGTGGCCTCGACGAGATCTGGTTGTGGGAAGACTGTTTCAAGGAGAGCGGCGTGGCTGCGGCGGCCGCGGCACTCGCGTGGACGGAGCGAATCCACGTCGGCGTCGGGTTGATGCCCGTCCCGCTGCGCAATGTCGCGCTCACCGCGATGGAGATCGCCACGCTCGCTCGGTTGTTTCCCGGTCGAGTGATCGCGGGTATCGGGCACGGTGTGCAGGGATGGATGGAGCAGGTGGGTGCGCGTGCGGCGTCGCCGATGACTCTCCTCGAGGAGTACACGGTGGCGCTCCGGGCACTGCTGGACGGCGAGTCGGTGAGCACGCAGGGGCGGTACGTCCGGCTCGACGGGGTGAAGCTCGACTGGCCTCCCACCGAACGGGTTCCGCTGATGCTCGGCGGCGAAGGTCCCAAGTCGGTCCGCCTGGCGGCGCGTCTGGGTGACGGCAACCTCCTCGCGTCCGCGGTCGATGACGACGACATCCGCAGGGTCCGCGACCTGATCCTGGACGAAATCGGAGCCGACGGGGTGTCATCGCATCACCTGGTCGTCCCGAAGATCGCCGCCACCGGGGAGGGCGCACGGCAACGGGTGGACGAGGAACTGGCGCGGTGGGAGAAGCCGGCCGACACCGGAATCGGGGTCGCGGGTGACGCGAACACCGTCGCCGAGGAGGTGCGAAGGCTCGCCCGCCTGGGCGCGACGTCGGTGGCTTTCGCGCCGACCGAGGACGAACCGGATCTGCTGGGATTCGTCGAGTTCCTCGGCCGCGCCGTCAAACCCCTCATCCCCACGTGAGTGGCAAAGAGTGCCCGAGCACACTTTCCCACTCACGTGCGGGTCAGTTGCCGGTCGGCCAGGTGTCAGACAGGGTATAGCCGGTCGGGAACGGGTCGGCGGGGTCGAGCCCGACCTGGCTGAGTTCGGTGATGTACGCCTGGCCGCTGACGCGGGGGACCACGGCGTCGTACGTTCCGACCTTCGTCAGTCTGTCGATCCGGCTCTCGAAGCGACTGCCGATCACCGATTCGTGCACGAACTTCTCCCCGACCTCGATGAGGCCCTTCGCCTTCAGCACCGCCAGTCGAGCGGACGTGCCGGTGCCGCAGGGCGAGCGGTCGAGTCGGCCGGGGGAGACCACCACGGCATTCCGGGCGCTCAGCACCCCGTCGGTGCGTGAGAGGGGGCCGACGAACTCGGTCTGGGTGATTCCCGCGAACTCGGGATTGGTCGGGTGCACCGCGGGGATCTGCTCGGCGGCGGCGGTCTTGAGCTTCTGTCCGAGGTCGCAGATCTCGCGGGCCTCGTCGGGTTGCAACTTCAATCCGAGCTGGTCGGCGTCGGCGAGCACGTAGGCCATGCCACCCCACGCCACGTCGACGGTCAATGTGCCGTAGCCGTCGAGTTCGAGCGGCACCCCGATCTCGTAGGCGAACGCGGGCTGGTTCTCGAACTCGACGCTCGTCACCTTGCCGTTCTCGCAGGTGCAGCGAATGCGGATGAGCCCCGCGGGTGCTTCCAGCACGATGTCGGTGACCGGTTCGACCATGGGAATCATGCCGGTCTCGAGCAGCGCGGTGGCGACGCACATGGTGTTGCTGCCCGACATGGCCGGGTACTCCGTGGACTCGGCGACGACGTAACCCATCTGGGCCTCGGGATCTGTCGCCGGGACGACGAAGTTGACGCACTGGGTCACCGAGCCCCGCGGCTCGTGGAGCAGCAGCTGCCGGAGGTCGTCGCGATGCTCGCGGAAGTGCTTCATCTTGTCGAAGACCGTGGCGCCGGGGACGTCGCCGATTCCGCCGGTGACGACGTTGTTGATCTCGCCCCCGACGTGACACTTCACTACGTTGACTACTCGACTCCAGCGCACGATCTTCCTCCGTGTGTTCGTCTGCGTTGCGGTGGCCTGGTTCCACCCTGCCAGGGCTGAACTTCTCTGCGCCTGCGGGCGAGAGGCGAGGCCGGCAGCGGGGGTGATTGCTGCCGGCCTCTGCGCACGTGTCGGGGAAGGGTCACTCCGTGATGAACGCGCGCGGTCTTCTTGGTGGTGACTAGCGGGCGTAGGTGAGGCCGGTCTCGGCGATGAGCTTGGTGAGCTCTTCCTTCTTGTCCGCGGGCAGTTCACCGTACGGTGCGCGGGGCACTCCGAGGTCCACGCCGACGGCCTGAGCGGCGGCCTTGGTGGCCACGGCATAGCCTTCCGTGCCGAGGAAGTCCAGGACGTTCCACAGCCGCTTGAAGATTTCGAGGGCCTCGGTGTACTTGCCGGCCTTGGCGAGTTCGTAGATCGCGACGCACTCCTTGGGGGCGAAGTTGGGCGCACCCCAGATGGAACCGGCGGCACCGGCGGAGAAGGCGGGCAGCACGATCGTGTCCCAGCCGACGAAGGTGTCGATGGCGTCGCCGAGGTTGAAGATGAGGTCGAAGGCCTGCTCGATCGACCCGGACGTGTCCTTGATGTACCGGACGGCGTCCGTGCGTTCCAGCAGTTCACGGTAGAACGGGCGATCCAGATTCATTCCCGTGACACCCGGCAGGTTGTACGCGATCACCGGGATGTTCGCCGCTTCGCCGACGGTGGCGAAGTACTCGATGACCTCGTGGCGGGTGGGGGCCTCGTAGAAGGGCTGCACCAGCAGGACGGCATCGGCGCCTGCGTCGGCTGCGTGCCGGGACAGTTCGATGGCCTCCGCGGTGCGGGTGGAGCCGGTCTGGGGTGCGACGGGCACGCGACCGGCGGCCTGGTCGATGACGACCATGTTGACGAGTTTGCGCTCGTCGAGCGTGAGTGCTGCGAACTCTCCGGTGCTGCCGCCGGGGACCAGGCCGTGCAGTCCGTTCTCGATCAGGAAGTCGACGTGGTTGCGCAGTGCGCCTTCGTCGACGGAGCCGTCCTGGGCGAAGGGAGTGGAGACGGCGGCGAGGATGCCACCCAGCTTCTTGGTCATGTCGTGTCCTTGTTCGGTGGTGGTGGTCGATGCCCGTTGTGGGGTCCTCGACTGGTGAACTTCCGGGAACTCGCTCTGGCCTTCGACAATTGTTGAATTGGCGATTGTCGACAAGAGAACGATGTCAAATCTAAGGTCGATCCTCGGTGGTGTCAAGGGATCGGCCGGGGTTCTTCGGCCGCTATTCGCCGACGGTGATGGGATCGAGGCGGAGGGGCTCCGCCTCTGCCCGCGCATCGACTTTCCGGCCCGCGGTTTCGTGCAGCGTTGCCGCCGCCACAATGGCCATCACGCCCGTCACGATCAGAATGACCGAGGGCGCCAACGGACTGCCGGTTGCCGCGATCAGATACGTCGCCACATACGGCGCGGTGCCGCCGAAGACTGCCACCGAAATGTTGAATCCGATCGAGAATCCCGCGTACCGAACACGACTCGGGAAGATCTCCACCATCGCTGCGCCCGACGCGGACATGAACATGGCGAGGCAGATCCCCATCGCGGCGTGCGCAACGACGATTGCGGGGACATTCCCCGTCGCGAACACCATGAACGCGGGATACACGATCAGCGTGCTCGAGACGGCACCGAGGATGATCACCGGTTTGCGGCCGTAGCGGTCGGAGAAGCGGGCGAACACGAAGATGGCGACGGCCGCCGAGCACAGGCAGGTGACCGTCGACGCGGAGGCCAGGCCGAATGAGAATCCCACTTCCGACTGCAGATACGTCTCCATGTAGACGAAGATGAAGTAGAAGGCCGCGGCCTGCAGCGCAATGCACCCGACCACCTGCACGATCTGCCGGCGACTGGTCGCGAGGGCATCCTTGACCGGAGACTCGCTGACTTCTCCGGACGACTGGAGTCGTTCGAATTCCGCAGTGTCGCTGAGCTTCAGGCGAATGTAGAGACCGACCAACCCGAGCGGTCCCGCGATGAGGAAGGGGATCCGCCAGCCCCATTCGAACATCGCCGTTTCGCTCAGTGCGGCGTTGAGGCCGAGGATGAGAACCGAGGCCGCAGCGTTGGCGAGATAACTCGAGCAGTGCCAGAAGCTGACGGTGCGCGCCCGCCTGCCACGTTTTGCGGACTCGACGAGGAACGTCGCCGCACCGCCGGGTTCGCCGCCGGCGGCGAAACCCTGAATGATCCGCAGTGTCACCAGCAGTGCCGGGGCCGCGAGGCCGATGGTGGCGTATCCCGGCAGCAGACCGACCGCGAACGTCGACAGCGACATCAGAATGATCACTGTCGCAAGAATCTTCTTGCGGCCGACCTTGTCTCCGAGTCGGCCGAAGACGAAGCCGCCGATCGGATTCATCAGGAACGCGACTCCGAACGCGGCGAACGTTGCCAGCAGGCTCGTCGCCGGATTTTCGGAGGGGAAGAAGATCCTGCCGAGTAGAACGGCGAGGAATCCGTATGCGGCGAAGTCGAACCAGGTGATGAAGTTTCCGATCGCGGCGGCCGTGATGGCCCGCCGCATCTCGGGGCCGTGCAAACCGCCCTGTACTTCCGTCATGAGTCTTCCGATCGATGGAGGTTTATTGTCGACAATCTGTGTGCGAGATGGTGCTGAACGAAGATGGGTGTCGGGGTGTGCTCAGCTGCAGCGGGTCGGGATGAATTCCCCTGCCGCATTGCGCGTGGTTTCCCCGTGAGGCGCGTTGGCCAGACCGACGGTCACGGGCCCCTGCGCTGGGTCGACGGCATCCATGATCGACCACGGCACGCGGAAGACCCGCCCCGGTGACGCGGCCCACGGCAGCAGCTTGGTCGCGACGACGCGACCCCGCTGCGAGACAGTCACCTTCGGGAACCGGACCAGCTGATCGGTCCACAGCAGCAGGCGCCGGCGTGGTGGGGCGGGGTCGCCTGCCCGGAGCAGTCCAGGGGAAACCCAGCGGAACGGCGGGGCCGCGAGGATGCGTACCGCGGTCGCACCTGGATCGATCGCTTCGCCGGCGTCGAGGAACGCGGCCACCCGGTCTGCGACGAACGTGCCGTCGAGGGCTGCGATGTCGGCGGTGTCGACCGGGTGCAGCACGTTGCCCGCGGCGAAGACGCCCGGCCGGCTGGTGCGCAGGGCGGTGTCGACCAGCGGTCCCTTCGTTCCGGGGTCGATGGCGATACCCGCCGTGCGCGCGAGTTCGTGGTCCGGGATCCAGTCGCCGGTGAAGACGACGGTGTCGCACTCGACGATCTCGCGTGCGCCGGTGTCGAGATTCTCTATCTCGACCGCCTCCAGGTTCCCGTGACCGATGATCCGCACGACGCGGGTGCGGGTGGCGATCGGGAACCGGAACAACGCCTTACCGGGAATGGTGAAGGCGGCGTAGGACTCCGGCGACGGGTACTGCGTCGTCATGAGCACGGTCCTGCACCCGGCGTGCTTCAGCGTCATGACCGCGGACCAGCTCACCAGTTCGCCACCGACGACCACCGCGCGCGTTCCGACCCGTCCGTGATGCAGGTGCACGATGTTCTGCAGCTGTCCGGTGGTGTAGACCCCGGACGGTCTGTCGCCGGGAATCATGCGGGCCGGGCGGGCACGCTCGCGGGCACCGGTGGCCAGGACGAGTGCCCTGGACTCGATGCGGAGAAGACCCGCGGGTGAGGTGACGTCGAGCGCGCCGTCCGGATGCACCGCCGTCACCATCGCGTTCGGCATGATGTCGGCGCCCGCGGACTTCGCCTCCCGCACCAGGCGTTCGGCGTAGGCCGGGCCGCCGATGAACGTGTGCAGGTCTCGGATGCCGTAGCCGGGGTGATCGCAATGGCGCGGGATCCCACCCGCACGGCTTTCACGGTCCAGGACGAGAGCCTTGCGCCCGTGGACCTTTCCGAGCTGTGTGGCCGCAGCCAACCCGGCGGGACCTGCGCCGACGATGGCGACCTCGGCGGTGATCACGGTGCGTGAGGTGTCGGGAGCGCTCATCGGACGGCTTCCTTCCTGGTCTCGGCCGCCTCGGGCGAACCGGCGGCGCATCGGTGTGCAGCGACGAGCGAACCGACCTCGGCGCCGCAGAAGAAGCCCTGGCACCGGCCGTTCATCGCCCGGGTGCGACGACGGAGCCCTTCGAGTCCGGCTGGGGGGATCAGCGACTGGTACGCGTCGCGGATCTCACCCGCCGTGACACGCTCGCAGAAGCAGACCACCCTGCCGTATTCACTGTCACGAGCGATGAGTTCGGCGTCCTGATACGGGCGAGTGAATGCCTCGCCGATGTTCGGCATCCGGGGCGGCGGCGGCAATTCGGTGCGTGCGCTGTCGAGAGCGCCTGCCTTGGTGAGCAGTTCGCCAACGTACTCGGCCACCGCCATTCCGGACGTCAGCCCGGTCGAGCGGATTCCACCGACCAGGACGTAACGCCGATCGTGGTCGACCTCGACGAGGTAGTCGCCGTGATCGGTGGCGGCACGGAGTCCGGCGTACGTGGCGGTGACCTCCTCCTCGAGCAGGCGCGGCATCAGCTTGGCGCCCTTGTCCAGCAGGAACTCGAAGCCGGCTTCCGACGTCGCCGTAACGGAACGGTCGGTGAGGTCTTCCGCGGTGGGCCCGAGCATCACGTTGCCGTAGATCGTCGGGCTGACCAGAACACCCTTGCCGCGGGACGTCGGGACGGGGAGCACGATCTTGTCGATCAGCGGTCGTGCGAGCTTGTCGTAGACGAGCAGTTCGCCGCGCCGCGGGGTGACGTGGAATCGGTCGTAGCCGAATTCCCTGTCGATGTAGTCGGCTCCCAACCCGGCGGCGTTGATCACCCACCGCGCGCTGATGTCGCCGCTCGACGTGTGCAGGATCGTCCGCTCGGGCTGGACAGTCACGGACTCGGCACGGGTCCGCGTCCGTAGTGTCACCCCGCGGGCGACGGCTTCGGTGGCCAGCGCGAGGTTGGTGGTCCAGGTGCAGATGATCGACTCGTCGGGGACGGTGAGCCCGCCGAGCGCGCCGTCACCGAGCGCGGGCACGAGTCGGTAGACCTCGTCGGCGTCGATGATGTCGCAGTGGGGGTAGCCGTTGTCGGCTGCCTTGTCGCGCAGGCCCGGCAGTGCGGCCAGTTCCTCGTCGTTCCACGCGACGAGGATGGCGCCCGACCGTTCGACGGGAATCCCGGTCTGCTGGGCGTATTCGGAGAGCAGCGTGTAGCCGCGGCTCACCATGCGGGATTCGAGTGTGCCCGGCTTCGCGTCGAATCCGGTGTGCAGGATCGCCGTGTTCGCCTTGMTCGTTCCGTCGCCCACGTCGTCCCGCGCCTCGACGAGTGCCACGGTGTGGTGGTATCCGGCCAGCTCCCGCGCGATCGCCGAGCCGACGATGCCCGCACCGAGCACGACGAAATCGTAGTCGGGGGGCGGAGGGGTGTCAGTCATCGCTTTTCTCCTGTGGCAGCGCCGCTCGTGCGGCCGCCCGCCAGTGGTGTCGGAATTCTGCCGCGCGGTCGACCGACCACCGCGGCTCGTAGGTGGTCGCCGGTTCCCAGTCGGCTACCGCGTCCTCCAGGGACAGGTCGGGGTTCAGTGACAATCTGGCGCAGGCCGCCGCACCGAGAGCGGTGGCGTGGGACGACGGATAGACGTCGAGGGGGATCTGGGTCAGATCGGCCGTGGCCTGCATGAGGCGGCGGGACCGAGTGAGTCCGCCGTCCACCCGCAGCCGGGTGAGGGGAGCGCCCAGGTCACCTTCGACGGCAGACACCAGCTCTGCCGTCTGCGCCGCCAGTCCCTCGAGGACGGCGGCCACCAACTGGGACCGATCGGTGGACAACGTCATCCCGGAGAACGACGCCGTCGCGTCCGGCCGCCACCAGGGCGCGGCGAGACCGGCCAGCGCGGGCACGAAATACGTGCCACCGGAATCGTGTGCGGCCACACTGTCGAGGTCGCGCGCCGACTCGATCAAGCCGAGGTCCTGGATCCACCGGATGGCGGAGGCGGCGGTGTAGGCCTGGCCGTCGACGCAGTACGACGTCTTCCCGCGCACATTCCACGCGACGCAGGACGCCAACCCGGCGGCCGAGCGGACCGGGAGCGTGCCGGTGTTGGCCAGCAGGAACGCCCCGGTGCCGAACGTGCACTTGGCGGTGCCCGCGTCGAAGCACCGCTCCGCCAGCAGGGCCGCCTGCTGATCGACGACGAGACCGCCGACGGCAGCGTCGGATCCGAAGACATCCGTGGTCCCCACGACGACGTCGTTGGCGACGATGGCAGGCATCCGCTCGGCGGAGAGTTCGAACAACTCGAGAAGCTGCGGATCCCACGCGACCGTGTCGAGGTCGGTGAGCAGCGAACGGCTGGCGGTGGCGGAATCGGTGACGAACTCCCCGGTCAGGTAGTGCACGATCCAGGTGTCCGTCGTGGTGACCACCCCCGCCGTGGTGGCGTTCTGCCGCAGCCACTGCATCTTCGGCGCCGAGAAATAGGGATCGAGCACGAGGCCCGTCCGCTGTTCGACCCATGCCTTGGACTCGGACTTGGTGCGGCACAGCTGGTCCGACCGGCGGTCCTGCCACACCACGGCCTGACTGAGGGGTCGGCCGGTGTCCGGGTCCCACACCAGGACGGTCTCGCCCTGGTTGGCGAGGGACACGGCGGAGACGTGCACACCCGCTTTCGCGATCGCGCTCCGTCCCGCCTCGAGGACCGAACCCAGCAGTTCCATCGGGTCCTGCTCCACGCCGCCTGCGGAGAGATATGCCGGACGGACCGGTGTTTCGGCGATCGCGAGGACGTCGCCGTCCTCGGAGACGACGACAGCCTTCGTGCCGGACGTGCCCTGGTCGATGGCAAGGACTGTCACGCGCTCTTCCTTTCGGGTCGGAGGGGTGGAGATGGTCTAGTCGGTCCGAGTGCGAAAATCGAACTCGTATCTCGCGGTCGTGTCGTCGACCCGCCACACGTCGACGTTGCCGTCCCACAGCGTCACCAACCAGCACGTGCGCCCTCGTGATGGCACGACCATGGTGGCGTGCGCCCAGGGCGATGCCGTTCCACTGCGCAGGTCGATCCGCCGGATCGCCCGTCCGACCGCGTCTTCCGGCTCTGCCGGCACCCACGTGCCCCACGCGGTGCCGTGGCGGCTCGGCGCCGTCACGACAGGCTCACGATGACGTGCTTGACCCGGGTGAATTCCTCGAGACCGGCCGCGCCGCCCTCTTTGCCGTAGCCCGAGCCCTTGAAACCGCCGAGTGGTCCTTCCGGGCCAACCGCCATGTGGTTGTTCACCCACACGACCCCGGACTCGATCGCGTTGACGTTCCGCAGTGCTCGGCCGATGTCGCGGGTCCAGACCGACGCGGCGAGTCCCTGCTCGACCGCATTGGCCTTCTCCAGGGCGTCCGCCTCGTCCGTGAACGTCTGGACCGTCGCCACCGGGCCGAAGATCTCTTCCTGCACCAGCCGATCGTCCTGTTGCAGACCGTCGATGAGGGTGGCCTCGTAGAAGTAGCCGGGACCGTCGACGATCCTGCCGCCGGTCACGACCCGCGCGTGGTCCGGCCTGCCGTCGACGAGCTCGGCGACGCGGGCGCGCTGGCCCTCCGAGATGAGAGGTCCGAGAACCGTCGACGTGTCGGCGGCGTCGCCGATCCGGGCCGCCCGCAGGCTGTCGGCCAGCGCCGCGACGAACGTGTCGTGGATGGTCTCGCTCACCAGCAGCCGGGTTGCCGACATGCACTCCTGGCCGGCGTTGAACAGGATGCCGTTGGTGAGGATCGGGAGTGCGGCCTCGAGGTCGACGTCGTCGTAGACGACGACGGGAGCGTTCCCGCCCAGCTCGAGCACCAGCCGTTTGGGTGTGGCACCCGCAGCCTCGGCGATCCGCTGTCCGGCGGACGTCGAGCCGGTGAAGGAGACGAGGTTGACGTCGGGGTGACGAACGAGAGCGTCCCCGACCACACTGCCCTTGCCGTGCACGACATTGAGGACACCCGCGGGCAGCAGCTGCTGCGCGAGCTCCGCGAACCGGGTGGTGGCCAGCGGGGTCAGCTCGGCCGGCTTGATGACCACGGTGTTGCCGGCGACCAGTGCGGGGGCCAGCTTCCAGATCGCCTGCCAGAGAGGGAAATTCCACGGTGTGATGCCGAGGACGACGCCCAGGGGTTCTCGCCGGACGAAGCTGGTGTTGCCGGCGGTGAATTCCCCGGCGGCCTGCGCGGACAATGCCCGGCCCGCTCCGGCGAAGTGCCGGAACGCCGCGACGATCCCGGGAAGCTCGTCACCCTTCGCCGCTGTCGTCGGCTTGCCGGCATCGAGCGTCTCGAGGTCGGCGAGTTCGTCCAGGTTCGCCTCGAGGAGGTTGGCGAGGTCGTGCAGAATCTGCGAGCGCTCGCCGGGCGTCTTCGCGGCCCAGGCGGGGAACGCGGCGCGGGCCGCGTCGACGGCGCGGTAGCCGTCCTCGACGGTCGATTCCTGGAGTTCGGCGACAACCTCGCCGGTGGACGGGTTGCGGACCTGTCGCACCTGCTCGGAGGATCCTGCCACGGCCTTGCCGTCGATGACGTTGGTGACGGAACGAAGCGTGGAAGACATGAAAGTCCTTTCGAATGTGGGTCGGTGATCGGGAAAGTGGGTTGTCAGAGGTGTCCGGCCTGGGTGTCGATGGACTTCCCGCGCCTGCTCTTGGGGATCAGCATGTAGATGACGGCGCCCGACGCGATGACCAGCAGCATGCCGAGGCCGACATGGGTGGGGTCGGAGTAGATCAGGAGCGCGCACAGCACGACCGACCAGGCGATCGCCAGAACGAAGRTGACCGGGCTGACGATGCCGTAGTGCCACGGGTGGGACGGCAGCTTGCGCTTGACCAGTCCGTAGAAGCCGACGACGACCACGACACCGTAGGCCATTCCCCAGGCGAGTGCCGTCATCGCTGCGAGTACGGACAGCAGCGAGGACCACAGCGCGAACACCACGGAGATCGCGAAGATCGTGAGGGTCGCGTTGATCGGGATCCGCTGGGCACTGACCTTGCGCAGCCAGGAGGCCGCGGGGATCTGGCCGTCGCGCGCCTGTGACCACAGGACGCGAATGCCGGTGAGCTGCAGCATGACCAGGGCGGCGAACAGGGCGACGATCGCGACGGCTTCGAAGATGTTCGCGAACGCGGCACCGACCGCGGTGTCGAGGATCAGCTTGACCGGGGTGGTGCTCTCCATGACCGCCGGGAGGTCCTGGATGGCGAGCATGATCAGCGCGACCATGAAGATGCCGACGACGTAGGAGGAGACGTTGGCCATGACCGATGCCATCGGCGCCTTGCGGGCGGCGTCCTTGGTCTCCTCGGAGGCGTTTCCGGTCGCGTCGAACGACGAGATCGCATATGCGGGAAGGATCATCGCGAGAAGGAAGGGGACGAACCAGTTGCCGCCGGTGGTCGTTCCGCCGGACTCGCTCAGGAACGACAGCGGCTGGGTCGGGTGCTTCACGATCAGCAGCACGGCTACCAGCGCGACGACGCAGAGCACTTCCGCCACCACGCCGATGTTGTTGAGCACGGCGGCGACCTTGACTCCGGCGATATTGATGACGGTGCCGAGCACGATCAGGCCGAGCGCCCACGGGAGTGCGTCCGTGTTGTCCTCGAACGTGACGCCGAACCAGCCGGCGACGAAGGGGGCGATGCTCACGGCGACGGTGGTGACCGCGACGGTGTGCGCGATCAGCAGCCACCATCCGGTTTGCCAGGCCAGCCACGGCTTCCCGGTGATCCGCCCGGTGATCTGGTACACGCCGCCGGCCAGTGGGTAGGCGGAGACGAGCTGCGCGACCGCGAGTCCGACCGTGAATACCTGCAGGCCGCCGCCGACGAGGAACGACCAGAACGACGCGGGCCCGAAGAATCCGAAGCCGACGATCAGGGTCGTGAAGATTCCGGAGGCGATCGCGATCGAGGTGAACTGGACTCCGAAGGCGGAGAACAGTCCCAGCGTTCGGTTCAGTTCCTGCTTGTAGCCGAGCTTCTCCAGATAGGCGGAATCGGTGTCCGCTCCGGAGTCGAGGAGCGGACGCTCGGGCTCGGTGGGCGGTTGAATGGACACCGGGGGCTCTTCCGGGGTTATGGCCATCGTGACCTCGCTGGTCTCTGTCGCGGGTATCTCGGCGGGGGATGTGCCGAGACGAGGTTCGGTTGTCGTGGAAGAAGGCGACTGGATGCGCCGCGCTTGTTCTACTGTCGACAATCTACCACAAATCGGTGTGACCTCAATCACCAGTTGTTTCGGCTGGATTACGTCTGCGTCAACCGCGCCCGAGGCGACGGTCGCCGGCACTCAGATCCACGAGTGAGCGCGCGGTGTCGTAACCGAGGCGCTCCAGCCGGGACGCCAGTGCGAGAAACACCTGTGCCGTGGTGACGGCGTCACCCAGCGCGTGGTGGGGATCGACGACGGGCAGGCCGAGCGTGTCGGCCAGCCATTCCAGGTTCGGCTCGCACCGGTGCTGCCGTGGCGCCACGCCGACCGCACG
Organism: Rhodococcus sp. P3_B8; assembly: GCF_056402775.1. Classification (NCBI taxonomy): domain Bacteria; kingdom Bacillati; phylum Actinomycetota; class Actinomycetes; order Mycobacteriales; family Nocardiaceae; genus Rhodococcus; species Rhodococcus sp. P3_B8. Next base: position 83,824 of record NZ_JBFUGT010000005.1, on the reverse strand, counting down.
GGCGAGGGCCGCGGTGTCGACGACCGTCGGCCGGAACTTCAGCCCGCTGTCGCGGAAGGCGCGAGAGAGGAAGGCCGTCTCGACCCAGGCCGCGTGGGCGACGAGGACACGGTCGGTGAGGAGGCGCTGCAGGACCCCGACGGCCTCGCTCGACGGTGGGGCATCGGCGACGTCCGCCTCCCGGAGTGTGTGAACGGCAACGGCCTCCGGCCGGATGTCGCACTCGGGGTGGACCAGTCCGTAGACGCTCTCCGACACGACGATGCGACCGTGCCGGACCACGACCGCCCCGTAGGACACGATGGTGTCCCGCGCGAGGTCCAGTCCGGTCGTCTCCAGATCGACGACCGCGAACTCGGCGTCGCGCCACGGGCGCACCAGAGCGTCGGCGCGGCGGAACCTCCGGTGTGCCCTCATGGAAGGCGCGCCACCCATTCACTTTCCAGCCGGTTCTGGACCTCGGCCACCGCCCGGAACGATTCACGCAGATACCGGCGGGTGAGCGTGTCCAGTTGGTTGGGCGCGACCCACGTCGTCGCGACTGTGCTGCCTTTGATGGCCTCGATCTCGCGGCCCAGGACCAATCCGTACACGTACTCGAACGCGCGCACGAGCGTCTCGGTTTCGTCCGCGGTGAGCAGACCGGCGGCCTCGCCGCGCCGCAACCGGGTGAGGGTGGAGCCGCGATCGTCGCCGGTGACCACCGCGATCCACCGTCCGAGGGAGGCGATCGGCACGAGTCCACCCGCCTTGAGGTCGAGGTGGCCGCGGTTGGCGCCGGAGTGTTCGACGACGAAGTTGCGCACGAACCCGACCGGAGGTCGCCGGGAGGTGGTGAAGTGCAGGAGGGCCGACAGATACTCGCGACTGCGGGTGGTCGCGAGCATGGCGTCGGACACCGAACGTCCGAGCGACATCCCGCTGACGGGTCTGCTGTCGGCGATCATCGACGACAGCAGCAGAGCGTTCTTCTGGGTGGGATTCGTGATCCACGACGTCGCGGCGGCGACCGCGTCGGTGCGCGAACGCGCGAACAGCGGGTTGGTCGCGTTGGCGCCGTCGGCGCAGCGGGGCAGGCCGCAGCGTTCCATGTTGTCCAGGACGCGCCCGGCCCAGTTCTGCAACTTCCGGGCGGGCGAGTCCGTGCCGGGCAGGTCTTCCCAGACCAGGCCGGTGTCGACGTCCGACTTGGGCAGCGGCTCGCGGCGGGCCACCGACCCGAGAAGCAGCCAGGACGTCCGGTGGGGAACGTGGTCGGCGCCGACGTCGGTCAGCTCGACGAGCCGCCTGATGATCGCGTCGATCACCGCGGACATCAGTCCCGCGACGTGCATGACGGACGCGCCGGTGTCGTACAACTCGACCCAGGTTCCGGGGAGCAGGGCCGCCGCGGACGCCAGGCCCTCCACCGTGGTCGCGTCGTCGATGGCACGGCGGACGACGAGGGGATTGCGCACTTCGGCCGACGCGAGGTCGACGACGCGGAGAATCCCCACCGGTCTTTCACCGGTGCCGGTCACGACCAGGTGGTGTACCCCCGACTCGACCATCGTCAGGAACGCATCGCCCACGAGAGTCTCGGCGGGAACGGACCGGGCGGGGAACGAGGCGATGACTGATGCCGGGCTGTGCGCGTCGACGTGCCCGTCGGCGAACGCCCGCCGGAAGTCGTTGTCCGTGACGATGCCGATCGCGCCGCCCCGGTCCATCAACGCGTACGACTGGCCTGCGTCGGTGATCACCGACGCCGCCTCGCTCACGGTCGCGTCGGCGGGGCACCAGACGACGGGTCGCATCTGATGCCGGGCCGCGCGCAATGCCTGATCGACCAAACCGGAGCGGGCCAACCGTTCCCGCGTGACGAGGGTGCCGTAATGCCCGAACTGGAGTCGCTGCGGGTGCCGCAGCACCGGCCGCGGGTCGGGGAAGCGGTAGCAGAGTGTGTCTTCCGAGGCGCGGATCGCGAGAGGCGGAGGCAAACCGGACAGCACCGAGATCTGCCCGAACGTTTCGCCGGGGCCGAGCAGGTCGACGACCCGGCCGCGGTCGATCACCTCGACCTCTCCGGTGCGGACTACGAAGAAGTGATCGAGTGGGGCCTCGCCTGCCTCGACGATCCGGGCGCCGGCGGTGAAGTACTCGACCTCCACCGTCCGAGCCAGGGCATCGAGGTCGGCGGAGTCCAGCGCGTCGTAGGGCGGCTGACTGCCGAGGAAGTCGACGTACTCACGCATTCGACGGTTGAGAACCGTCGGCTGGAGTGGTTGCGGCCGGGGCAGCGTCGGTCGAACCGTGGACATGCCGGTCGATCTCGCGGGTGATCGCCTCGAGGTCGCCGGTATCGATGATGGTGAGCAGGCGCTCGTGTTCGGCGACGACGTCGTGGAGATCGGGGAACGACTGATGATCCGCCGAGAGGAACAACTGGAGCTGGGATTCCCAGCTGCGCCACAGGTCCAGCAGGAGGCCGTGCTCGGACAGTTCGTAGATCACCCGGTGGAAGCTCATGTGCGCGTCGATGGTCCGGGTCAGGTCGCCGTCGTCCGCGCCCCGGGCCATGTCCTGGAGGGTCCGCACGATCTTGGTCCGGCCTGCGCCCGACAGGCGTGGCAGCGCCAACTCGATCGCGTAGGGCTCGAGCCGTTTGCGCAGGCTGGCGATCTCGGCCATCCCCTTCGCGCTGACCTCGGCGACGAACGCACCCTTGTACGCGATCTTCACCACGAGGCCTTCGTCGGCGAGGATGCTCAGCGCCTCCCTCAGCGGCGCCCGGCTCACGCCCAGGTCGGCGGCGATGTGTGCCTCGCGGAGCTGACTGCCGGGGGCCAGGGTGCCGTCGAGGATCGCCGTGCGCAGGACGCCCGCGACCGTGCCCGGAGTGGTGCGCTGATGGATCCGCCCGAGGGAGATGTCGCCGTCCTCGCGCCGACCCACAGTCGATCCCGGTGGACGATTCGGTGACAGAGTCATCGGGTTGTCCTTTCTGATGGTGGTTGTTTCGACGTTGACCACGCCGGGAGCCTCTTGTCGACAATAGATCAACAGTGCGGGACGGGGGAGCGTCCGAGCAGGCTATTCGCCGTTCGCGGACACGTAGAAGTGTCCGCGTTCGAGCACCGGATCGAGTATCCCGGTGTCCAGTTCGTTGGCGGCATCCTCGAATCCGGCGGCGTCGCGGTGCTGCCCGGGGTACCCGATCAACGCCTTGACCTGGGGAGTCATGAAGTAGGCGCCGGCGAGGATCGACGACAGCGGATCGAACGTGAACTTGTCTTCGGCCCACATCCGCTTGATCTCGGCGCGCAGGCCGTCGCCGTGCAGACCGGCCGTCTTGTCGACCGCGGAGAGGACCGCGTCGAAGACGTCGGCCCGGGCGGCGAGCGCCAGATTCAGGTAGCGGAGGTACTCGTCGGCGTCGCTGGCGGCGGGATTCTCACCGGACGCGGGGATCAGGCAGTCCGCGATCCGCAGGAGCGTCGTCAGTTCGGAGTCCGTGAGCGGCCGCGGCGGTGCCGTGTGCCTGCCCGGTACCGACAGTCGCCGTTTCGGCGTCGAGTGCAGGTCGAGGGATGTGGTGCTCATGCCGATGCCTTCCGTGCGTTGACGTCTTCGACGACCTTCTTGCCCACCCGCAGGGCGAGCGCGCTGATCGTGCAGGTCGGGTTGGCGGAGCCGGACGTGACGAAGATGCTGCCGTCCGCGATGTAGAGGTTCTCGACATCGTGGGCCCGGCCGTGCGAATCGACAACGGACGTCGCCGGGTCGTCGCCCATCCGGGCCGTCCCGAGGAGGTGCCCCGGCTGGTCGACCCATAATTCCTGCGTGAAGATCTGCTTCGCGCCCGCCGCCTCGTGGAGTTCGACCATGCGCTCGACGGTGTACTTCAGGATCTTGCGGGTGTTCTCGCTGACGCGGTACTCGACCTTCGGCGCAGGCAGGCCGTCGGCATCGAACTCCTCGGCGGAGAGGGTGACCCGGTTGTGTTCCTCGGGCAGATCCTCCACGTTGGCCGCCCAGAGAATGCCGTTGGACGCCGCGCGCGCGACATCGTGAATGGCCGGTCCCCACAGGTCGTCGAAATCGAGTTGCCGGTGGGTCTCGATCGTGTTCAGCGGTCCCGGCGTCGGGAGGGCATGCAGCTTGGCTCCCCGGACGAATCCGCGGGAGGTGTCCGTGTCGTAGAACTGCATGGAGTGAATGAGCTGCCCGGCAGGCCCACGCCAGCTCTCCAGGTTGTCCTCGTAGTACCCGATGGCGGTGCAGTTGGGGTGCAGCATGAGGTTCCGGCCGACCTGGCCCGAGGAATTCGCCAGGCCGTCCGGATGCTTCTCGTCGGCCGACAGCAGCAGGAGTCGCGGTGTTCCGATGCCGTTCGCGCAGACGATCACTGCCCGGGCCGGTTGGAAATGGACGGCGCCGGTGCGGTCCACCCATTCGGCGCCTGCCGCGCGTCCGTCGTCGCCGGTGACGATCCGGCGGACACGCGCACCGGTCTCCACGCGGGCGCCGGCCTGTTGCGCCTGCGGCATGTAGATCAAGTCGAACGAGGCCTTCGCGCCCTGCGGACAACCCCATTCGCAGACGCCCCAGCGACCGCACTGCTCGAGTGTCTTGTTCTTCTGGCTGGGAATCGCGTTGGTGCCCGGCCACCAGTGCCAGCCGAGCTTGTTCGCGGCTTCGGCCGCTTTCATCCCGGGCTTGCCCAACGGGTGTGGCGGCAACGGGTATTCGAGACCTTCGGGGTAGGCGGTGTCGCCGTCGACTCCGGAGACGCCGATGAATTCGTCGACCTCGTCGTGGTACGGCTTGAGGTCGTCGTAGCTGATCGGCCAGTCGTCCGCGACACCGTCGAGCGTCTTGACCCGGAAGTCCGAGGGCAGCAGTCGCGGCCACTCCGCGCCGTAGAAGATGGAACTTCCCCCGACGGCGTTGAACATCACGGGCCACATGTCGGATTCCGTCACGTCGACCGGATAGTCGGACGGCAGGGCACGGACATTCGGATCGTGCGCCCAGTCGTGCTGGATGAGCAGTTCCCACTCGGGGTGGTTGGCGGGGAAGTCGCTGGGGTTGACCCAGTCGCCCTGCTCGAGGCAGAGGGTGCTCAGTCCCGCCGTGGCAGCGGTGTGCGTGACCACCGCGCCGGACGGACCCGCGCCGATCACCAACACGTCGACAACGTCGTGCTGGGTGACATCGGAGTCAGTGGAAGTCATCGGGGTCGACCTCATTTCGTCTAATTGTCGACATTACATCAATGGTGATGGGAGTCACGTCGGCTGTCAAATGGGATTGCGGTGGGAGCCCGAGGCGGCAGGGCTCCCACCGCAAGACTGGGCGATCAGGCCCCGGCGAGAACGCCGCCGTCGACGACGAATGCCGTTCCGGTAATGGCGGTGGAGTGGTCCGACAGCAGGAAGGCGACGGAGTGCGCGATCTCGATGGGGAGGATGGCGCGGCCGATCGGCTGGAAGTCGGGGAGCCCGGCCTCGAGTTCCTCGCGGCCGCCGAGTGCCGTGTAGTGCGGCACGTTCAGCGGGGTGTCGACGAAGCCCGGGCAGAGGGTGTTGGCGCGGATGCCCTGCGCGCCGAAGTCCAGGGCGATGGCCTTGGTCAGCGTGAGCACGGCGCCCTTGCTTGCCGTGTATGTCGTCAGCAGTTTCTCGGCGCCGATCGAGTTGATGGAACCGAAGTTGACGATCGACCCACCGCCCACCTTCAGCATCTCGGGAATCGCGTACTTCGACCCCAGGAACACGCCCTTCACGTTGACGTCGAACGTCTTCTGGTAGTCCTCGACCGACGCGTCCAGAATGGTGCCGGGCTTCAGGATGCCTGCGTTGTTGACGATGCCGTCGAGCTTGCCGAACGTCGCCACCGTGAAGTCGACGAGGTTCTTGACCTGCTCTTCTTCGGTGACATCGACGACGCGGCCGATCAGGCGATCGTCGTCGACCTTCAGCTGGGGAAGGCTGGACTCTGAGTGCACGGTGGCGACCACCTGTGCCCCCTCGTCGTGGAGATGCAACGCCGTGGCGAGGCCGATTCCTCCGCCTGCACCCGTAACGATGACTGTCTTACCCTGCAGCAGCTGGCCCATGGTGTTCTCCCTCGAGGGTCATGTGGATGTGGAAGCGCGAATACGCGGAAGCGATTGACTCCTTGTCGACAATCGACCAGGAAAGTGTGCGCCCTCGCCGGACGATCGGTCAAGCGTTGGATCCGGATCCGCTCAGTGCTTGACCTCCGGGCGGGAACGTCTTAGATTTCTAGTCGATTGTCGACTAGAGCACATTCTGTGCCCGGCGCGCTGCGCCGCACACCTCACGCCCTCGATCGAAGGACGAATCCCATGGCACCAAAAACCCGATTGCTGCACGAACGCCTGGCCGCCGTCGTGAGCCAGCTCCGGCACGGCGAGATGATCTACGTCGCGGACGCGGGAAGCGGCACGTCTTCCGCGAGCCTCGTTCCACTGTCGCCGCAGGTCGAGACCATCGATCTCGGCATCGCACCGGGATTGCCGTCGGTCGGGGATCTGCTGTCGGTGCTGTGCGAGGTGGGGGATTTCGAAGCAGCCATCGTCACCGAGGACATGGTGACCGCCAACCCCGAAGCCCGGAAGTTCGTCTCGGCACTGGTGGGGGAGGAGAACGTCCACGAGCTGCGGTACCTCCCCGAGTTCTACAACCTCCGCGACCGGGTGAAGGTCTTCGTCCAGACCGGCGACTACTCGGTGCACGGCAACGTCGTTCTCGTCGCGGGCTACCCGAGCCCGCCGATTCCGCTGAACTGGCTCACGTCCCCGACCTGGTTCGAGGACTTGCCGACCGCACTGCCGTCGACCGATCCGGGAAGTCCGGAGGCCTGACATGCCCTACTTCGACGGTGTCAGGAACAAGGTCTACTACCGGCAGTGGGAAGCCTCGCAGCCCTGGGCGCGGATCCTGCTCCTGCACGGATTCGGTGAGCACTCCGGTCACTATCACCGGCTCGCGGGGCAGCTGAACTCGGCCGGTCTGGACGTGTGGGCGCCCGATCACCTCGGCCACGGTCACACCGGCGGACCGGCAGGGCTCTTCCCCTCGGTGGACGAACTCGCTTCCAATGCAGGAGTTCTGGTCGACATCATGGCCGGCGACGGGCCCGGCGTGCCGGTGGTCGTCCTGGGCCACTCGCTCGGCGCACTGACCGGGGCCCTCCTCTCGGTTCGCACACCGTCCCTGCGCACCGGACTGATCATGACGGGAGCGCCCCTCTGGGGACTGCCGCGTGAGGCGGAGGGCCGGACGGACCTCGTCATGGCGAAGGACCGGTCGTACCTCGATGCGCTCGAGAACGATCCGCTCGGCTTCGACACGGCTCCCGCCGAACCGAACCTCTGGCAGGCGCTCACCGTGGCCGGAGGAAAAGTGCGGGCGTGTCTGCCCGCGATGACGATGCCGATCCTGTTGGTCAACGGCGAATTCGACGCCTTCGCGACACCCGATCGCGCTGCCGAATTCGCGCGAGAACTGCAGCACGGACAGAGCGTCGTCATCCCGGGCGGCTACCACGACATTCCGAACGACGTCGCCCACCGGGAGGTCGCGTCGCTGATGATCGAGGCGATCTCGCGATGGTGCCGGACCGTGCATCCACTCCCGGCAGGGTCTCGATGAGCGGGCCCTTTACCGCGGCCTGCGCCCCACGAATCACGAGGAAACCATGAGAAAGATCTTTCTGGCCTGCCCCTACAGCCATGCCGATCCGGCGGTGACGCACGAGCGGTTTCTCGCCAGCAACGAGGTAGCGGGATACATCGTCGAATCCGGCCATGCGGTGTTCAGCCAGGTGTCGATGTCTCATCCCGTCAACCTGACCTTCACCGGAAAGGACAACACGGCGATCGGCAGGATGTGGGGACCCGTCGACCGGGTGTTCATGGACGCGATGGAGGAACTGATCATCCTCGACCTCCCCGGATGGGATCAGAGTTCCGGCATCAGACGCGAGATCGAGTTCTTCGAGAGCCGGGACAGGCGGGTGAGCCTGTGGTCCGAGGCCTCCGCCGAGTTCGTCGCACCCGAAAGTTCCGCGGTCCGCTGACAGTCGTCCAACTCCCCATGCCGGGCGGTCGTTTCCGTGGGACGGTGGACGGGTAGCCGACCGGTGCGGCGGAGCAGACGAGATGACGACGGAGGACCATGAACCCCGAGATCCATCACGAGCCCAGCGAGATCAGCTACGACGAGCAGTTCTACCCGGCGCGCCCTCGGCCGTTGAAACCGTCGGTCCGCCGTGCGACCAGGGTCGATGCGCAGTCGGGCGAGCCCGTGCCGGACAACCCGAACTATGTGGAGTGGCTGATCAATCAATCGATCCTGCACGATGCGAAGTTGATCGCGGAGCAGTTGTCCGGCAAGGGCAGCATGTGGCAGAACCCGTATGCCGATCCGAATCCGCGCGCAGCGGTGGAACGCGGATCGGTGTGGTTCACGGCGTACCCGATTTCGATCATCACGGCTCCGGGCGCGAGTTTCCTGAGTTCGCTCGGCGACGAGTCCCTGTGGCAGGCGTTCTCCGAGATCGGGGTGACGGCCGTCCACACCGGGCCGGTGAAGCAGGCGGGCGGGATCAACGGGTGGCGGGCCACGCCGTCGGTGGACGGCCATTTCGACCGCATCAGCATGCAGATCGACTCGGCGTTCGGGACCGAGGAGGAGTTCCGCAAGCTCTGCGTCGTCGCCGCAGCGTACGACGGCATCGTCATCGACGACATCGTCCCCGGTCACACCGGCAAGGGCGCCGACTTCCGGCTCGCCGAGATGGCGTACGCCGACTACCCCGGCATCTACCACATGGTGGAGATCGAACAGCAGGATTGGCACTTGCTTCCCCGCGTGCCGGAAGGCCGGGACTCGGTCAACATCGACGCCGACACCGAGGCGCAACTCGCCCGAGCCGGGTACATCATCGGTCAACTCCAGCGCGTCATCTTCTACGAACTCGGTGTCAAGGAAACCAACTGGAGTGTCACCCCCGTGGTGAAGGGGGTGGACGGCATCGAGCGGAGGTGGGTGTACCTGCACTATTTCAAGGCCGGGCAGCCCTCCATCAACTGGCTGGATCCGTCGTTCGCGGGTATGCGTCTCGTCATCGGGGATGCCTGCCACTCCATCGCGGACCTCGGTGCGGGCRCGCTTCGACTGGACGCCAACGGATTCCTCGGGGTCGAACGCCGGACCGAGGGACTGCCCGGCTGGTCGGAGGGGCATCCACTGTCGGAGGCGGCGAATCACCTGATCGCCAGCATCGTGCGGAAGATGGGGGGATTCACGTTCCAGGAACTGAACCTCACCATCGACGACATCAAGGCGATGGGCACGACCGGAGCCGACCTGTCCTACGACTTCATCAATCGCCCCGCCTACCATCACGCCCTCGTCATGGGGAACACCGAATTTCTCCGGCTCACCATGAACCTCGCCCGCGATCACGGTGTCGACGCCGCGTCGCTCGTCCATGCCCTGCAGAACCACGACGAGCTGACATTCGAACTGGTCCACTTCGCGACGCTGCACAAGGACGACGAGTTCGCGTACGGCGGCGAGTCGATCACGGGGTCGGATCTCGGTGACCGTATCCGTAAGGACTTGTGCGAGCGGCTCACCGGACGCTGGGCCCCGTACAACCGCACGTTCACGACGAACGGGATCGCCTGCACGACCGCCAGCGTCATCACCGCGGCGCTCGGCATCCGTGACCTCGACAGGATGGATGCCGCGGACATCGACACCGTCAAGCAGGCGCATCTGCTCCTGGCGATGTTCAACGCGCTCCAGCCCGGTGTCTTCGCCCTGTCGGGCTGGGATCTGTGCGGGCTGCTGCCCGTGCCGTCCGAGGACGTCGCCGACCTTCTCGCCGAAGGCGACACCCGGTGGATCAACCGCGGTGCGCACGACCTGATGGGGGTCAATCCCGAAGCCGCCCGGTCGGAGTCGGGCATTCCCCGGGGCACCAGCCTGTACGGAAGTCTGCCGGTGCAACTGCAGGATCCGGCGTCCTTCGCTCGCGGTCTCGCCCGCATCATCGACATCCGAAACCGGTTCGGCATCGCCACCGCGGTCCAGCTCGACGTGCCCACCGTGTCGCACAAGGGGCTGCTCGTCATGGTCCACGAACTGGCGGACTCGAGTCTCGAAGTCACCGTTCTCAACTTCACGTCCGAGGAGATCGCCGCGACCGTGCAGTCCCAGTTCCTGCCGGCCGGATCGCCCGCGGTCAACCTGTTCACCGACGAACAGATCGGCACCGTCGACGAACTCCACAGCTTCCCGATCTCCCTCGCGCCCTATGAGGGAGTTCCGGTTGTCGTGCGACCGGGCAGGACCGACGACGCGGGCTGAAAAGGGGCACGATTCGGGCTCCCTGTTGCCCCGGACCTCGACCTCGGCGAAGACTGATCTCATGGCCCGCACACAGAGCGACGCCGAGTTCCACCAGCTACGGACTCCACGGGCCGCGGCCGTCGCCGGTGTCGTCTTCGGTGTCCTGTTCGCCTCCAGCATCGTTCTGCTGCGTAGCGCGCTGCCCGGCGCAGCCGCGACCCCGTGGTTACACCACCAACGGCAGATCACGGCAGCCCTTATACTCGCACCCTTCGCGGGCATCGCGTTCCTGTGGTTCATCGGTGTCATCCGCGACCGGCTCGGGAACCTCGAAGACCGATTCTTCTCGACCGTCTTCCTCGGCAGTGGGCTGCTGTTTCTCGCCATGACGTTCGTGTCGACGGCAATCGCCGGCGGGCTCCTCGCCGTGTCCCGGCTCACCAACGTTCCGCAGACCGACCTCGTCTTCTTCGGGCGCGAGGTGATGTTGCATGTGAACAACGTCTACGGGGTTCGCATGGCCGGGGTGTTCATGATCTCGCTGGGAACCATCTGGCTGCGCACCGGACTGATGCCGCGATGGCTGGCTGTCACAACCTACCTGCTGGCACTCGCCCTGCTGGTGGTCGTCAGTTTCAGTCTGTGGGTGACGCTGGTCTTCCCGGCGTGGGTGACGGTGATCAGCGCGTACATCCTCGCCATGGATCGACCGCCGTCGAGCACCCCGGACTGACTGCCGGTACTCGGACACGAGGTTCTCACCCGGTACGGGTGATGTGGCGCGAGCGCACCGCGAGCAACGTCAGGACTGCGATTCCCCCGATGATGCGAGGAGAGACAGATGACGGACGCGAAACCCAACATCCTGGTCATTTGGGGCGACGACATCGGTATCACCAATCTCAGCTGCTACAGCGACGGACTGATGGGGTACCGCACACCGAACATCGACCGTCTGGCCGAGGAGGGCATGAAGTTCACCGACTCCTACGGTGAGCAGAGTTGCACTGCCGGTCGCGCGTCGTTCATCACGGGGCAGAGCGTGTATCGCACCGGCATGAGCAAGGTCGGAATCCCGGGAGTCGACGTCGGATTGTCGCCCGAAGACCCCACCATCGCCGAACTCCTCAAGCCCCTCGGATACGCCACCGGGCAGTTCGGGAAGAACCATCTCGGCGATCTGAACAAGTATCTGCCGACCGCTCACGGATTCGACGAGTTCTTCGGCAACCTCTATCACCTCAACGCCGAGGAAGAACCCGAGCTCCCCGACTACCCGAGCGCACAGGACTATCCCAAACTGCACGAGGTGATGATGCCGCGCGGTGTTCTTCATTGCTGGGCCACCGAGGAGGACGCCGGCGAGGTCGACGAGCGGTACGGGCCGCTCGGGAAGCAGCGCATCGAGGACACCGGTCCGCTGAGCAAGAAGCGGATGGAGACCATCGACGACGAGACGGTGTCCGCGGCAATCGACTTCATCACGCGGCAGAAGGAAGCGGAGACACCGTTCTTCGTGTGGATGAACACGACGCACATGCACCTGCGGACCCACACGAAGCCGGAAAGCGTCGGTCAGGCCGGGCACTGGCAGTCGCCGTACCACGACACGATGATCGATCACGACAAGCACGTCGGCCAACTGCTCGACGCGGTCGACGAACTGGGTCTCGCCGAGAACACCATCGTCATCTACAGCACCGACAACGGTCCCCACGCGAACACCTGGCCGGACGGCGCCACCACCCCGTTCCGCAGTGAGAAGGACACCAACTGGGAGGGTGCATTCCGCGTCCCCGAGGTGATCCGCTGGCCGGGCAAGATCCCCGCGGGCAGCGTGTCCAACGAGATCGTGCAGCACCACGACTGGCTGCCCACCTTCCTCGCCGCCGCGGGTGCACCGGACGTGGTGGAGCAACTGAAGACCGGGCACACGATCGGCGAGAAGACGTTCAAGGTGCACATCGACGGCTACAACCTGCTCCCGTACCTCACCGGTGAGGTAGAGACGTCGCCGCGCCGGGGAATGGTCTACTTCTCCGACGACTGCGACGTGCTGGGCATCCGTTTCGACAATTGGAAGATCGTGTTCATGGAGCAGCGGGCGCAGGGCACCCTCGGCCTGTGGGCGGAGCCGTTCACCCAACTGCGGTTGCCGAAACTGTTCAACCTGCGCACCGATCCGTTCGAGCGGGCAGACATCACGTCGAACACCTATTGGGATTGGTTCCTCGACCACGACTACATCGCCATCTACGGAACATTCATCACGACCCAATTCCTCGAGACGTTCAAGGAGTTCCCCCCGAGGCAGGAGCCGGCGAGCTTCACGATCGACCACGCGGTGGCGAAGTTGCACGCCTTCCTGGCGAAGGACTGACCGACGTGGGGGCCGGGCTGGGTGGTTCCTGGGCGGACGGATCGACGCGGTCCGCGATCGAGGACTTCGTCGGGCGGGTGACGACACGGGGACCGGACTTCGTCGAGCCCGCCGACCGGGTGGCCGTATTCGACAACGACGGCACACTTTGGTGTGAGAAGCCGATGCCCATCCAGCTCGACTTCACCATCCGGCGCTTCGCCGAGATGGCCGCGAAGGATCCCGGCCTCCAGCAGACGCAACCGTGGAAGGCGGCCCACGAGCACGACCTTCAGTGGCTCGGTGCGGCGATGGTCAAGCACTACCAGGGCGACGACGGCGACCTGAAACTGTTGATGGGCGCAGTCACCGAGGCATTCGATTCGATCACCGTCGAGAATTACGACGCAAGGGTGCGGGCCTTCTTCGACGACGCGGATCACCCGACGCTCGGCCGCCCGTACGCCGGCTGCGGATACGCGCCGATGGTCGAGTTGCTGCGCTATCTCGAGGCGAACGAATTCACGATCTACATCGCGTCCGGCGGTGACCGGGACTTCATGCGCCCGGTCGCCGGACGGCTCTACGGGATTCCGCCGGAACGCGTCATCGGCAGTGCCCTCGGACTCTCGTACCGTGAAGGGGCGGACACGAGCGACCTGCTCTACAAGGCCGCGATGGACTTTTTCGACGACGGGCCGGAGAAACCGGTCCGAATCTGGAGTCGGATCGGGCGACGGCCGATCCTGTCGGTCGGCAACTCCAACGGCGACCTGCCGATGCTCGCGTTCTCCGGGCTACCCGACCGCCCGTCGCTTCGGGTGCTGATCCTGCACGACGACGCCGATCGCGAATTCGACTACGTCGCGGGAGCGGAGCAGGCTCTCGAACACGCACGAGAAAAGAACTGGACCGTGGTAAGCATGAGGAACGATTGGACGAGCGTCTTCTCGCCGGCCGTCACCTGATCAGGCAGAAGGGAAGGCGTGTGGATACCCAGACCGTCTCCGAAGTCCGGCACATCCCCGCTCAGACCTTCACGATGGGTTCGGATCGGCACTACCCGGAAGAAGGTCCGGCGCATCGGGTCGCCGTCGACGCCTTCGCCATCGAGGCCCACCAGGTCACCACCGCGCAGTACGCCGCGTTCGTCCGGGACACCGGTTATGTGACCGTCGCCGAGCGGCCGCTGGACCCCGCCGACTTCCCCGGTGCTCCCGCCGAGAATCTGCAACCGGGATCGATGGTGTTCACCCCCACTCGGGGCCCGGTCGATCTCCGTCACCTCAGTCAGTGGTGGACCTGGACCGTCGGCGCGTCCTGGCGGCACCCCACGGGGCCGGCATCGACGATCACCGGCCGCGAACGGCATCCCGTCGTTCACGTCGCCCACGAGGATGCGGCAGCGTACGCGGAGTGGGCAGGGCGGTCCCTCCCCACCGAGGCGCAATGGGAGGCCGCGGCGCGCGGCGGACTCGACCACGCCGAATTCACCTGGGGTGACACCGCCGAGAGTGAATCCCCTCCGCTGGCGAATTACTGGCACGGGGAGTTTCCGTGGCGCGCGGCCACCGGGTACGGCACCACGACCGCCGTCGGTAGCTATCCGCCCAACGACTACGGTCTGTTCGACATGGCAGGCAACGTGTGGGAATGGACCGCCGACTGGTACTCGGATCGGCACGCCGACACGGCGGAGTCGTGCTGCGCGCCACGCAATCCGCGTGGGCCTGGCATGTCGGAGAGCTTCGACGCCCGGCAGCCCCAGTTCCGGGTGCCCCGGCGGGTGATCAAGGGTGGGTCGTTCCTGTGCGCGGACAGTTACTGCCGGCGGTATCGGCCCGCGGCACGGCGGCCGCAGATGGTCGACACCGGGATGAGCCACATCGGATTCCGCTGCGTCACGGCCCTGCCCGGGTCAGAGTAGGACCACCACGGCGAGGAGCGCGAGCAGTGTGACGATGCTGGAGGTGACCACGGCGGTGAACGTCGCCGGCGCGAATTCCCCGGATTCGATCTGCCGGCTGATGACCCGATAGCGGAGGGTGCCGTACGCGGAGACCAGTAGTCCCGCGCCGATCAGGATCAATCCGGCAGCCACGGCGTGGCCGCCGCGGTGCGGCGCGAACTTCGCGACCGCCACACCGAGCGCGGCGACGCTGATGCCGGTGCGATGCCAGGCGAGGTAGGTCCGCTCGTTGGCGAGATGGTCGCGCGCGGTGCTTCCCTCGTTCGGCTGCGTGGGGCCGAAGATGTTGCGGCTCATGCGCCGCGACCCAGGAAGCCGATCTCCGACAGGCGCGACTGGAACCCGGACTCGCCGCCGGACAGTCCCGATATCCAGACGAGGACCCGGTCGGTGGGTGCGGGCGTCCGGGCCACGATCTGGGTGACCCCGTCGCCGAGCGTGGCGCTGCCGATCAGCTGGGTGCGATCGATGCTCGCCCACGCGACGGGCGCGGTCCGGATCTCGACCGTGGTGCCCGGTGTCGGGGAGTCGATCCAGACGGTCCGCAGATCGACGGGCCCGGGAAACGACACGATCAGACCCATTCCCTGCTTCGTCGCCGACAGTTGCTGCGGGTAACGGTCGGTCGCCCAGGACGTCGCGGGGTTCGCGTCGACGGCGAGGGAGGCAGTGGCACCGTTGTCGGGGAAGCGCAGCGGGGAGTAGGCGGCCGCGGACGACGGGGTGAGCGGCGCCTGACGGGGGTCCGGAACCGGCGCGATCTGGCTGAGCATGTTGTCTGCGACGGCGGCCGGGGGAGCGTCCGACGAGCTGAATGTGGCGCCCGCCGCCCACCCGGCGGCGCCGAGCGCGACGATAAGGGCGAGTGCGCCGCTCAACGCGGGAAGCGGCGCGTTCGGCCGGGGTACCCGGTTGGCGGGTGCCGGGCGGGCCCTCTTCGTGGTCGGAGCGAATGCGGATGCCGAGCGGGCCCGCGCGTCCGCCAGGATGCGGTCGAGGGCGTCGACGACCGCCTGCGCGGTGGACATCCCGGGTCGCCGAGCAAGGGCGTTCATGGCCACGTCGGACAGGCGTCGTGGAATCGCGGGCCGCACACGATGTGGCGGGACGACGGAACCGTCACCGCGCCTGCCGACCGGGGGCAGCCCGGCTGCCCGGGTCGCGCCGGACGAGGACAACGGCCACGTGCCGAGCAACAGGGCGTACAGCAGCGCACCGAGTCCTGCGACGTCGTCGGCCGCGCTGCCGTCGGCAAGGGTGGCGGGGAAGGCGAGGACCGCGAGTCCGTCGTGGGAGATCCGCACCCGGTTGGGATGATCAAGTGAGATGCGGGCACCGAAATGGTGTGCGTCTGCGGTCGCGGCGGCCAGGTGCCGCACGGTGCGAGCGGCATCCAACGGCCGTGGGACCGTGTGCGCGACATCCGCGACACGCCACCCCGGCGTCCATTCCGCGACCACGGCGATCCGGTCGCCGACTGCCGCGATGTCGTAGACCTGCGCGATCCGGCCCTCGTGGCTGAAGCTGGTTCCGGTGGTGTTCCGGCAGAAGCGCGCCACCGGATCCGGACGCGTGTCGGTGGCGCGGACGTGCGCCGAGTCGACGAGGCTGAGCGAGACGTCCCGGCACAGTTCGGTGTCGTGTGCGTGCCACCACTGCACCCAGTCGGGTCCGGCGAACCGTCCCAGGAGCCGGTATCGGGTGGCGACGAGCATGCCCGGGGCGAGCGGATCCCGGCCCTGCGGCGAATGCGGCAGGCCCCCGAACACCGGCGTCGCTGTCATCTACTCTCCCGGGCTCTCCCCGACCCCGAAAATCCCTGTCAGGCAACTGTCACCCGGGCAGCAGCGCAGACGTTCGCACAGCACCGGGCCTACTGCTGATCATCCTCGGATGACGAGCGAACCGTGTGCTTTTCGGCCGACCTAGCCGAGGACGTGCTCCGCGTATCGCGCGACCGCGAGTACCAGGTCGTCCGAGTGGCGGGGGCCGATGATCTGCAGACCCACCGGCAGACCCGCTGCGGTGCGGCCGACGGGGATGCTGATCGCCGGCTGCTGCGTCAGGTTGAACGGGTAGGTGAACGGGGTCCACTGCGGCCAGCTCGAGAGATCGCTGCCCGGCGGCACGTCGTAACCGGCCTCGAAAGCCGGAATCGGGACGGTGGGTGTGAGCAGGACGTTGTGCGTCAGGTGGAATCTGCCCATCCTGATGCCGATGTCCGCGGCGACCGCGCGAGCATCGAGATAGTCGACGGCGCTGAACTTCTCGCCCCGTTCCCAGACCTTGCCGAGCCCCGGGTCGACCTTGTCGCGCGCACCCTCCGGGAAGTTCTTCAGCATGGCCGCGGCGCCGGCTGCCCACAGCAGTTCGAAGGCCTCGATCGGATCGCTGAAGCCGGGGTCGGCGGCGGTGACCGGTAGACCCGCGGCGTCGAGGGCCTGCACGGCTCGGTCGACGATCGCCCGGACCTCCGGATCGACGGTCACATAGCCGAGCGTGGGGGAGTACGCGACGCCGAGTCCGACCACATCGCGGCCGATCTCGCCGCGGAAGGTGGTCGGGAACGGGGCGAGCGATGTCGGGTCGCGCGGGTCGGGCAGCGACAGGATGTCCATCAGCAGTGCCGCATCCTCGACCGTGCGGGTGAGGGGGCCGGCATGCGCCAGCGGTCCGAACGGGCTCGCCGGGAACAGCGGGATGCGACCGTGGGTGGGTTTGAACCCGACGACGCCGCAGAACGAGGCGGGGATGCGCACACTGCCGCCGCCGTCCGTGCCGACGGAGCAGGGACCGAGACCCGCCGCGACCGCGGCGGCGCTGCCGCCCGAAGATCCGCCGGCCGTCTTGGTCGGGTCCGCCGGGTTGCGGGTGATCCCGCACAGGGCACTGTCGGTCACGGCCTTCCACGCGATCTCGGGGGTCGTGGTCTTGCCGAGGAACACCATCCCGTCCTCGCGAAGCCGGGCGGCCACGGGACTGTCGACGTTCCACGGCTGGTCCTCGTCGACGGCCTGTGAACCCCGGAGTGTCGGCCAGCCGTCGGTGAGGAAGATGTCCTTGATCGAGATCGGCACGCCGTCGAGCAGCCCCTTGGAGTAACCGGTGGTCCAGCGCTCCTCGGATTTCCGGGCCTGCGCGAGGGCTCGCTCCTCGTCGACGAGGCAGTAGGAATTGATGGTGCGGTCACGCTCGGTGATGGCGTCGAGCATCGCCTGCGTCGCTTCCACCGGCGAAAGTTCTCCGGACGAGTAGGCCGTGACCAGTTCGACGGCGGTCATGTCGGTGGGATTCATGAGAACTCCTTCAGCCTGGACGTTCGGGCCCTGTCTTCATCGGCTCGGTACGTACCCGAGGTGCTTGTCAACTACGTTCTCGAGCGGGGACCCCGCAACCCAGCGTTCGAAATTGTCGGTGAACACGGTTACGAGGTCATCTCGCCAGCCGGCGAAGTCGCCCGAATTGTGGGGCGTGATCGAGACGTTCGGCATGTCCCAGAGTGGATGGCCTGCGGGGAGCGGTTCCGTGTCGAACACGTCGAGCGCGGCGCCCGCGATCGTCCCCGCCCGGAGCGCGGCGACGAGGTCGTCGGTGCGGACGAGCTCACCGCGTCCGACGTTCACGAACCGGGCTCCCGGCTTCATCGCGGCGAACGTCGAGTCGCGGAACAGGTGGCGGGTCTGCTCGGTGAGCGGTGCCACCGCGATCACGTAATCGGCGACGGCGAGCTGCTCCGGGAGATCCTCCGTTGCGGAAACCGTTCCGAAGTCGGGGTCGGCGTTGCGTGCGGTGCGGCCCGACCCGCTGACCTTCATGCCCGCTGCGCGGAGAAGTCGTGCGATCGCGCGGCCGATGGGACCGGTGCCGACGATCAGGGCGGTGCGGCCCGCGATCCGCTCGGATTCGCGGTGCTGCCACGTGTGGGACTGCTGCAGGCGCAGCGAGCCCGGCAGATCCTTCGCGAACGAGAGGATCTGGGCGAGCACGTACTCGGCGATCGCCCCGTCGAACACGCCCCGTGAGTTGGTGATCGTGACGTCGCTGTCGCGGGCCTCGGGGAACATCACGGGGTCGACGCCCGCCGCGGCGATGTGCAGCCACTGCAGGGAACCGGCGGCGTGCCAGGCTCCCGGCACCGCGTCGGTGAGGAAGTCGTAGAGGAACAGCACGTCCGCGCCGTCGAGGGCGTCGCTCAGCCCCGCCTTGCCGGTGTAGCGAACTTCGGCACGGGTCGCGACGGGTGCCATGAGTTCGTCGCTCGGCAGGACGTGGGCATGTAGCACCGCGACGATCGGGTTCCGACTCACGTTGACACCGTATGAGTAACTCGTATGATTGTCAACAATCTGATAATGCTCGGGCGCGGCCGAAACGAAGGTGAGGCCTGGTGTTGGAACTGAACATTCCCGAATTCGAGGGGCCTATCGCGCAACGGGGAATCGGCATCATCGCCCCGTTCGACCTGGCGCTCGAACGAGAACTGTGGCGATGGGCTCCCCTCGAGGTGAGCCTCCATCTGGCGCGCACGCCGTACGAACCCGTGCCCGTCAGCCTGGAGATGGCCGAACTCGTGTCCGAGCGAAGACACCTCATGGCGGCGACGCGCGACGTCCTGCACGTCGAGCCCGAGGTCGTGGCCTATCTGTGCACGTCGGGAAGTTTCATCAAGGGCCTCGAATACGAGCGAACCCTGTGCGACGCGATCTGCGAGGCCGGCGCCCAGCACGCGATCACCACGTCCGGTGCGCTGGTCGAGGCGATCGAACACCTCGAGCTGAGCAGGCTGTCGGTGATCACGCCGTACGACGCCCCGCTGACCGAACGGCTGCACGCGTTCCTCCACGAGGCGGGCACCGAGGTGGTGCGCTCCGATCATCTCGGGCTCGGCGGTGGCATCTGGAAGGTCAACTACCGCACGATCGCCGAGCGGATCATCGCCGCGGACGACCCCAGGTCGGAGGCGATCTTCGTCAGCTGTACGAATCTGCCGACCTACGACGTCATCGCCCCGCTCGAGCAGGAGCTCGGCAAACCGGTCCTCACCGCCAACCAGCTCACGATCTGGGCCTGTCTCGGCCGGATGAAACTCCCCATGACAGGCCCCGGCAAGTGGCTCCGCAACGTCTTCTGACATCACCCTCACGACACGGAAAAGAGGAGAACGTATGACGAGCACGCCGACCCCCACTGTGGGATTCATCTACCCCGATCACGCCGCCGAGGACGACTACCCCTTCGCCGCGGAGATGCTCGGAGTGGATCTGCCGGTCGTGCACATCTACGGCACCGACCTGCACGCCGTGCCCGAACTGCTCGACCTCGGGAGCCCCGAGAAGCTCGCAGGCGGGGCCGCACTCCTCGCCGAGGAGAAGCCGGACGCCGTCGTGTGGGCGTGCACCTCGGGCAGCTTCGTCTACGGTCCCGACGGGGCGAAGCAGCAGGCCGAGACGCTCGCCGCGGCCACCGGTGTGCCCACGTCCAGCACCAGTTTCGCGTTCGTCCACGCCCTGCACGCGCTGGGGATCACCCGCGTCGCGGTGGCCGCGAGCTACCCGGAGGACGTCGCGAAGCTGTTCGTCGAGTTCCTCGCCGCCGCCGGTATCGAGGTGCTGTCGATGTCGAGTGCGGGAATCGACACCGCGGCCGAGGTCGGTCTGCTCAGCCCGGAATCCGTGGTGGAACTCGCGGTGGAGAACGACCACCCGGACGCCGAAGCCCTGCTCATCCCCGACACGGCCATGAGGACGCTGGGTGCGCTGAGTACTCTCGAGCAGCGCCTCGGCAAGGCGGTCCTCACGGCAAACCAGGTGACCATCTGGGAAGGCCTGCGTCTTGCGGGCCACACGGCGGTGCACCCGTCGTTAGGAACCTTGTTCGAGAAAGGCCACAGTCATGGCTCTGACTGACCTGGAACCCGTCAGTCGTCAATCGACTGCCGAATTCATCGCGGACCGCCTGCGGGTCGCCATCATGAAGGGTGCGCTCGAACCGGGTGCACAGCTGGGCGAGGCGGAACTGGCCGCGCACTTCCAGGTCTCGCGCGGGCCGCTGCGCGAAGCCATGCAGAGACTCGTGTCCGAGGGCATACTGCACAGCATCCGTCACCGCGGGATCTTCGTGACGGAACTGACCCTCGACGACGTCGTCGACGTGTACCGCAGCCGCTCGGTCATCGAGCGCGGGGCGCTCGAGATGATTCTCGACGACGGCCGCCGGGAAGCCACCTACCTGGCGCTCGAACCCACCGTGCTCGTGATGCAGGCCGCGGCCGAACGCGGCGACGCCGCCGCCGTCTCGGACGCCGACCAGCAGTTCCATCAGATCCTGGTGGAGAGTTCGGAGAGCCCGCGGCTCATTCGGGCGGCGAGGACGCTGCTGATCGAGACCCGGATGTGCCTGGGTGCGTTGCAGACCACCTACGACGACATCCGCGAGCAGGCGCAGGAACATGCCACCCTGCGCGAGGCGATCCGGTCGGGTACAGCTGGAGAGGTGCAGAAACTGCTCGCCGAACACCTGGACGACGCCGTCCAGCGGCTCCGCGCCGATCAGAAGACTCTGTCGTCGTAGCGACGGAGAAGCAGAGGTAAGTGCCGAGGAGGGACAATGACTCAGGTAGCTGAGGTTCAGGGAGACACCAACCGCCACGATCGCTACCCGACTCGGATCGCCGCCGAGCCGTCGATGCTCCAACGAAGCGAACCCGCCGTGTGGGGCAGACCCGCCGACGGGCCGTTCGATTCGTCGGCCCTCGCCGGACACGAGTCACGCGGCTTCACCATCATCGACAATTTCCTGAACGCGAGCGAAGTGATGTCGTGCCGGGAGGAACTCGACCGGCTGTCCCGGGACCCCGCGATGCGTGACAGTGGGCGCGTCATCTGCGAACGCGGCACCGACGAGGTTCGTTCCGTCTTCGACGTGCACCGGCGCGGTGACGTGGTTGCCGAGCTGATCCGCGACGGCAGGATCCTCGACCGCGCGCGACAACTCCTCGGCTCCGACGTCTACATCCATCAGAGCCGGATCAACTCGATGCCCGGTTTCAAGGGCACCGGTTTCTACTGGCACTCGGACTTCGAGACCTGGCACGCCGAGGACGGTCTTCCCGTCCCGCGGGCCGTCAGCTGCTCGATCACGCTCACCGAGAACTACCCGTTCAACGGGTCGTTGATGGTGATGCCCGGTTCGCACAAGCGATTCGTCCAGTGCGTCGGCGCCACCCCCGACGACAACTACACGTCGTCCCTCGTCTCGCAAGAGGTCGGGGTTCCGCGTCGGGAGGACGTGACGCGGATGGCGGCGGAGTTCGGGATCGACCAGTTCACCGGTGCCGCAGGAACCGCGCTGTGGTTCGACTCGAACCTCATGCACGGGTCGGGGAACAACATCACGCCCTACCCGCGGTCGAACCTGTTCCTCGTGTTCAACAGCGTCGAGAACACCCTCGTCGAGCCGTTCGCCGCGGCGCGTCCGCGGCCGGAGTACATCGCGTCACGCGACTTCACTCCGCTGTCCTGACGTGAGTGGCAAGGAGTGCTCCGGCACGCCTTGCCACTCACCTATGCGGGGACCTCGTGCAGGGCTCGGGCGAGGTGGGCGAGCTCGGGAATGTCGGCGGCCCGGTCGAGCGCCGCTTCCAGTGTGGCGTCGTGGGTGGGACGGGCCTCGTCCAGCGCCGCCCGCCCGGCCGGTGTGAGCTCGGTGTAGATGCCGCGGCGGTCGTCGTCGCACAGAATGCGGGTGAGCAGTCCGCGGTTCTCCAGACGGTTCACCAGCCTGGTGGTGGCGCTGCTGCTCAGCGCCGCCGCGCGGGCGAGTTGCGCCATGCGCATGTGCCAGCCGTCCTGACGGCCGAGGGCGTCGAGCACCGTGTACTCGACCACCGAGAGATCGTGCCCGCGCTGCAGGGCACGCTCGAGCTCCGCCTCGAGCAGCCCGTGCAGGGCCGCGAGCGTGCGCCATCCCTTCGACCGGATCTCGACGGCGTCGTCGGCGACTGCCATTGCCCACCTCCTGTGGATACGACTGCCAGGCCAGAATACCAGCTTGCGCACATATCAGGCGTGTGCAACTATTTATGGCGCGCCTGCAACTAATGCAGACGCGGTATTCGAGCTAGCGCTCTTATCTCCCAGTCTGTACGAAAGGAGTGGCTGCGATGCCACTGGGTCTGCTCGCCCTCGCAATGGGCGGCTTCGGGATCGGTCTCACCGAATTCGTCATCATGGGGTTGCTGCCGGAGGTGTCGGCCGATTTCCAGGTAAGCGAGTCGGTGGCCGGCTACCTCATCTCCGGCTACGCCCTCTCCGTCGCCATCGGGGCGATCGTCATCACCGCAGCCGTCACCCGCTTCGACCGCAAACGTGTGCTCCAGGCGCTGATGGTGCTGTTCATCGGCGGCAATCTGCTGTCGGCGCTGGCCCCGACGTACGAGGTCATGATGGGCGGACGCGTCCTCGCAGCCCTGTGCCACGGCGCGTTCTTCGGCATCGGCTCGGTCCTCGCCGCCGACCTCGTGCCCGCGAGCAAGCGGGCAGGCGCGATCGCGACGATGTTCGCTGGACTGACCATCGCCAACGTTCTCGGCGTCCCGTTCGGCACGTTCCTCGGCCAGCAGTTCGGCTGGCGTTCCACGTTCTGGGCCATCACCGTCATCGGCGTCGTGGCGTTGATCGGCATCGCAACGCTGGTGCCGTCCGTGTCCCGTCCGGCGGACGCACCGGAATCCGGCGGTCTGCGTACCGAACTGCGGGCGTTCCGGTCTCCGCAGGTGTGGTTCTCGATCGCCGTCACCATCCTCGGATTCGGCGGCATGTTCGGTGCGTTCACGTACATCGCGTTCACCCTCACCGAGGTCGGCGGATTCGCGTCGACCAGCGTCCCCTGGCTCCTCGTGCTCTTCGGCGGCGGTCTGTTCGTCGGCAACGTTCTCGGTGGACGTGCCGCCGACAAGGCGCTCACCCGCACGCTGATCACGATCCTCGCCGTGCTCACCGTCGTGCTCGTCGTGTTCGCGCTCACCGCGGGGAGCAAGCCGATGACGATCGTGGCCCTGTTCTTCATGGGCGCCTTCGGTTTCGCGACCGTCCCCGGGCTGCAGATGCGGATCATGAACTACGCGGCACAGGCGCCGACGATGGCGTCCGGCGCGAACATCGCCGCCTTCAACGTGGGCAATGCACTCGGGGCCTGGCTCGGCGGCATCACCATCGCCGCGGGACTCGGCTTCACGTCCCCGATCTGGATGGGTGCCGCGCTGACCGTCGGTGCGCTCGCCGTTCTCGTCCTCGCCACCGCAGTCGACCGGCGGTCGAAAGATCAGTCGGTGGAGGAGGATCCGGCGGTGGTGTCGGTCTAGTGTCAGCGCGGCGGCGTCGCGTCGCCCGGTGCGCGCGTGAGGGTGGCGATCGTGTTGTCGTTCTGGCTGGTGGCGTAGGCCTTCGCGCCGTCGGCGGAGACCGCGACGCCACCGGCACTGTCGCCGACGGCGAGCGACGTCACCTCGGCGTTGGTGCCCGGATCGAACACCGTGACGGCGCCGCCCTCGGAGTCGACGACGTACAGCGTGTGTCCGTCCCCGGTCACCGCGGCACCGCCCATCGTCCCGTCGACGCCGAACGTGGCGGTCACCGTGTTGGTGGTCGCGTCGATCACCGACATTTCCGCGCCGCTCCGCACGTAGGCCCGGTCGTTCGTGGCCGTCACGGCACTGGGGTGGGAGGCGACGGGAATCGTGTCGACGACACTCGTCGTGGCCGTGTCGATCACCGTCACCGTGTTGTCGGAGGAGTTGGTGACGTACACGTGCGTGCCGTTGGCCGCGAGCTGGATGGGGAAGGCGCCGACCGGAACCGTGGCGGTCACCGTGTTCGTGGCGGTGTCGATCACGGAGACGGTGCTCTCGACGCCGTTGGTGACGTAGGCGTGGGCACCGTCGGCGGAAACCGCGACCGCCAAGGCGAATTCGCCGACCGGGATCGTGGCCGCCACCGTATTGGTGGCGGTGTCGATCACGGACACCGTCCGGTCGGCGGTGTTCACGACGAACACCCGCGCACCGTTCGGGGTGACGGCGATCCCGGTGGGTCCGCCGCCCACCGGGACGGTGGCGGTGACGGCGTTCGTTGCGGTGTCGATGACGGACACGCTGTTGGCCCCGGAGTTCGTGGCGTATGTGACGGCGCCGCTGGGTGCGACCGCCACCTGCATCGGCGTCAACCCGACGGGAACGGTGGCGATGACGGCGTACGTCGGCGCCGCACCGGCGGTGGTGGCCAGGAGGCCGAGCGTGGCGACGCCGATCGTCAGGACAGTCGAAGTGCGGGCGAACATCACCGTCGTAGTGTCTCCCGCACCCAGGCTGTAGTCGGGGATGTCCGCAAGATCACGTGGCAGGGTCGGCGAGTCCCCCCGAGTTCGCGGTCTCGCGGGTTCGCTGCGCCAGCTCGCTGAGGCGGCGAGCGCGGGCGATCTCGGCCGGCGTGAACGGCTCGTCCACCGGCCGCACGAAGACGAGCGGCTCACCCTCGCCCGACGGGATCGCGACCGACGCCGCCGTGGTCGGATGGTCGCTCACGAGCGAATCGACATACTGGGCGCCGAGCAGCTCCGCGATCGACAGGGGCAGTTCGGACGGATCGGCCGCCACCCGCGACGCCAACGTCAGCGCCTTCGTCTGGCCGTCGATGAGCGCGAGCGCCGAAGCCGGCCAGATGCCCACACTGCGGCCGCCTCCGGCCCGGACGGCATGCGACAGCGCCTCCGGTGACGTCTCCCGGCCCGCCCCGACGATCAACTCGTCGAGCGAACCGCCGTCCAGGTGATGGACGTGCACGGTCAGGATGTTGGCATCCAGCTTCGCGAGGTTGCGGGCCAGCGACTCGAGCTGTCCCGGTTGGTCGTTCACCCGGACACGGATACGCCAGAGTGACTGTCCGGTCGAGAGATGGCCGTGCCTGCCGTCGGGCGGACCGTGCAGCCAGCCGCCGAGCAGTCTCATCGCCGACGGCTCCACCACCCAGATCACCAGCACCGTGGTGCTGACGGTCAGGACCGTGACGGTCATCAGATAGGAGACGTGGAAATGAATGACCAAGGCATGAAGCCCTAGTTCGACGGGAAAGACGGCGCACAGTTTCGCAAGCGCCAGACGGAGACGGCGGGGGTGCGGAAGCCGACCGCACGCCTCGCACGCGTTGACATGAACTCCGGGTTCTCTCTCGGCATCGTTCATGCACCCACTGTCGTCCCGACGTATTGCCGGGCAGTTTCATCGCACGGTCGGTGGTGTGACGGATGGTCGTGAAATACGTTGGGGTGCAACGCCGATGTGGTGGGCGAGACACCGCGTCGCCGCGTGTGATCGGGGGCACGTCGAGAGCTATCCGACCTCGAATTCGTTCGACGTCCCGGTGAACGCGGTGATCGTGCCTGCCGCGTCGCGGCTGTTGCCGAAGTGCTGCACACGGTAGCGCCCGGCGGGAGTTCCGGCCGGGACGTCCCACGTGATCTGCGCGACAGACCGGTTCGCCCCGGTGCGCGTCCAGCGGAACTTGGTCGACCAGTCGCCGTCGTCGGCGTGACGCACCCAGTCGCCGCCGCCGCGGCGCTGGATCTCGAGGAACGTGCCACGCCGGCGCGGGTCGTTCCGGGGGTGGCCGGTGACGAACTCGACCGCGATCTGTTCGCCCGCAGACACTTTCGCGGCAGGTTGGGTCAGTACGTCGCCGAAGACGCGGCCTGCCGGTGGTTCGTCGCGGTCGACGCCCGGACCGACGTACGGCTGGAACTGCGACAGGTCACGGGGCGCCGGGCCGCGGGGAATGTCGTTGCCGGTGCGCACAGCGTCGGCGAGCGCCGCGAATCCCTGCTGGTACGCGGGCAGCGTGTAGCGGCCGAAGAGGGTCGAGCCGCCCTCGTACTGCTGCGCGTCGTACTCCTGCGGGGTGGTGCAGTAACTCGCGTACGAGTTCGCGTAACCCTGGAAGATCACGTTCTCCAGCGGCACACCGAGTCTGTCGGCGACGGTGCGGCGGATCCGCAGCCCGGACACGATCGTGAATTCCGCCGGGCCGCCCACGACATACACGTCGCCGATGCGGATGATCTGAATCTTCAGCACGTGCGGAACCCACCCGTCGGGTGGCAGCAGACCGACGGCCACGAGCACGAGTTTCGGTGCTTGCGCGTCCTGCAGCCACTGCGGGATCGGCGCGTCCATCCCGCCGAGTGCGTCGACGAGCGGGTTGGTGGTGCCTTCCGGGAAGATCGGGATGGCCGGACCGTCCTCGGTGCTGCCCGCGCTCATGGCGGCCCCGACACACGCGGGGGACGTCCGGTAGGTGCGGCCGTCGGGGGTGAATTCGCCGCCGACCTCCTGATTCGCCATGTCGAGGTACATGATTCGGCTGTCCACACCGCCGGTGAGGGTCTCCGACGCCGACTCCCACGCCGTGCGTGCGGCCGCGACCTGCCGCTGCCCGATGATGCGGGTGTTCTCGAACTCGTCGTCGGTGGGTCCGTGGCCGGGCCGGAGGTCGAGGTTGGGGGACATGTCGCCGGTGTTCGTCTGCGGGAACGCGGCGACGAAATGAGGCTTCTGGTCGTCGAGGTAACGGACACCCTCGTGGTCGTGCTCCCAGAAGTAGGCGGCCGCGCCCTTGTTGTCACCGGAGATCAGATGGTTCGTGTTGGTGAGCGAAGCGCCGTGGGTCGGGAACCAGTTGATCGCCCCGACGTCTCTGCCGCCCTGCGTGATTCGCAGGACCCGCATCGAGGTGTCGATGCCCAGGGGGTAGTAGTCCCGGTCCTCGGCGGGGTTGCGGTCGAAGGCGATCCGCGAACGGTTGACGCTGGCATCGGTGAGTTCGCTGCGGCCGTACGACACCGAACCGGGGGCGAGGGAATCGTGCGCGGCGGTGATCGCCTCGGCGATGCCACCGACCTCGGCGTCGAACACCTGACGGTTGTGGCCGAGCACGGCGAGGTTGTAGGCGTAGTCGTGGGACGCGCCGCCGCACGCCGCGTGGGAGTGCACCGCCGTGAGCATGACGTTCCGCTCGGTGTACAGGTCGCCGTGGAGTTCCGCGAGCCGAGCCAGCACGGCGTCGTGCACGGACTGGAAGATCATGCACACGTCGACGCACACGTAGACCACGCGCTGCCGGCCGGACTCGGCGAACACGAACGCCCGCGCACGGGTCCGCTGATGCAGTCCCTCGGCGCGCTGCTCGAAGCTGGAGTACCCCATCATCCCGACGTCGGCGACCGGCCCGGTGGCGTCGGAAATGCCGACGCCGACGAGGAATTCGGAGTTCTGGTCGGGATTGGCGGCCGCCGTCCCGGAGCCGAGCGCGGCGAGCGCCGGAGTCAGGGCCGCCCCCGCGAGCACGCTGCGTCGTCTGATCTGCACTATCGATCGTCCTTTCGGCGGTCGTCCCTCTGGGGCGCCACGAATTGGTCAAGCGTCCAGAAGCGTCGCCGGTATTGGACCCCAGTTCGGTAATCGGCGCAACCCCCACGTGAGTGGCGAAGTGTGCCCGCGCACACTTCGCCACTCACGTGCGGTCAGATCGGCTGCGCGTCCCCGAACGTCATCTTCAATTCGGGGATCGAGGACGTGACGAGCGCCCGTTTCGGAAGTCCCAGCGACCGCAGTTCGTCCGCGATCGGGTGGCTGCCCAGTTTCAGCTCCGCGCCTCCGGGCCGGGAGCGGATCCCGGTCGGGTTCATGTCCCAAGTGGTGAACCGGGTGAGCCCGTCGAGGTGCGAATAGGCGGCGAGCGACGTGCCTGCGCCCGAACCCGGCACCGCAATACCCGGTTTGACGCTCAACTGGGCGATCAGCCGCCCGCCCTCGCTCACCGAACCGCGCCTGACGGAACCGGTGTGGTCGACATCGAAATCGGCCAGGAACTTCGGGAAGCCCCAGATGCCGCGGCCGGCGGCCAGAGTGAAGTCGCCGTCGACGGGCAGCTGATGAATCAGCGCACCCGCCCGGCCCCGGGCCAGCGCCTTCAGGTCCTGGGGGACCGAGGTGCTGTCGGCCCGGTGGTCGCGGACGAGGAACGCCACCCCGAATTCGTTGTACGGGCCGAGATCGCCGTCCACGTAGTCGACGAACACGAGGACGCAGATGCCACGTCCCGGCCGGAACTGCAGGATCTCGAGGCCGGTGTAGTCGATCAGCGACTGGGCGGCGGCGGTCGGCACCGAATACATCGCCATGAACGCCGACGCGGCCCGGATCTCCACGGGCATGTCGACCTGCTTACCGAGAATCTGATGCGACGTCACGGCGCGACCACCCCGCGCAGACCGTCGGCGCCGAACATGGGCTCGAACATCGACGTGAAGTCGGGTCCGCGACGCAACATCTGGCCGCCGTCGACGTTGATGATCTGCCCCGTGATCCAGGTGGAGTCGGGGCCGAGGAGGAACTTGGCGAGCGCGGCGATGTCGGTGACCTCGCCGACCCGTGCGATCGGGGTGTTGGCCAGGTAGTCGTCCAGGACGGGTCCGCCGTCGGTGATGAGCGCGACGAGGTCGGTGCGGGTCAGTCCGGGGCGGATGCAGTTGACGCGGACGTTGCTCGCCCCGAGTTCGTCGGCGGCGAGTTGCGTCAGGTTGTCGACACCTGCCTTGGACGGACCGTATGCGCCGAACCAGCGGTGCGTGTTGCTGCTCGCGATCGAGGAGATTGTGACGATGGAACCGCCGCCCCCGGCGACGAGCGCCCGCGCGGAATGCTTGATCGTCAGCATGGTGCCGGTGACGTTCAGGTCCACGGTCCGCCGCCACGCGTCCACGTCGAGTTGGGTCACGGGTCCCACCGTTTCGTTCCCGCCTGCGCACGTGACGACGCCGTCGAGCTGCCCGGTGCGCCCGGCCGCTGTGGCGACCGCGCGGATGATGTCGTCCTCGTTCGTGACGTCGGCGGTGACCGTGTCGACGGTCCCCGCGGGATCACYGGCGGTGATCTGCTCCGCTGCGCGTACCAGTTTCTCCTCGTTGCGACCGCAGATCGTGACGTGGACGCCGTCGGCCGCGAGGGCGGTGGCGACGCCCAGTCCGATGCCACTGCCGCCGCCGGTGACGAGTACGGACGTCTTCGCGAGCCCGCTGCTGCCGTCGTTGGTAACCACGTACACCTCCAGGTAATAGAACTCGTGTCAATTATCGAGCCGAGGATCTGTGAAACTTGCCGCTATACCACTGCGTCATAGTAGGAACACGTTCTATTATCGGGGCACGATCGGCGGGATTCAATGCGGAGGAGTACCTCGATGACGAACAGGCCGGATTTCGATCTGATCGACGGACGGTTCTACTCGGGCGAACTCGGCGACCCGCGGGAGGCCTACGCATGGATGCGCGCCCACGAACCGGTGTATCGCGCGGACGGAATTCTCGGCGCCGCGTCGTACGAGGCCGTCCTGGCGGCCGAACGCGACCCGGAGTTGTTCTCGAACGCGGGCGGAATCCGCCCCGGGGTGGGCCCGCTGCCGCAGATGATCGACATGGATGACCCGCAGCACCTGCAACACCGTCGCCTCGTCAACGCCGGCTTCACCCGTAAACAGGTGGAAGCGAAGACCGACCGGATCCGGGAGATCTGCGATCACCTCATCGACGCCGCGTGTGACAAGGACGAAGTGGACTTCGTGCGCGATCTGGCGGCGCCGCTCCCCATGGCCGTCGTCGGTGACATGCTCGGCGTGCGGCCCGAGGAACGCGACACGTTCCTGCACTGGTCCGACGACCTGATGAACGCCCTCGGCAGCAACGCCACCCCGGAGGAACTCCAGGCCCAGGCCAACGCGTACCTGGCATTCAACGAATTCACGCTACGCACCATCGCGGAGCGGCGGCAGAATCCGACGGACGACCTCACCAGCATCCTCGTGCACAGCGAGATCGACGGTCACCGGCTCAGCGACCCGGACATCGTCGGCGAAACCCTGCTGATCCTGATCGGCGGCGACGAGACCACCCGGCACGTTCTCAGCGGCGGCATGGAACAACTGCTGCGGCACCCCGACCAGCAACAGCGGCTCGTGAACGACCCGGACGGCATCCCGGCGGCGGTCGAGGAGATGCTGCGCTGGTCGTCGCCGATCAAGAACATGTGCCGCACCGTTACCCGCGACGTCGAATTCTTCGGAACCGACCTGTGCGAGGGCGAGAAGATGATGCTGCTGTTCGAATCCGCCAACTTCGACGAGGCGGTGTTCGAGCATCCCGAGGTGTTCGACATCGAACGGTCGCCGAACCCGCACGTCGCATTCGGTTTCGGCACCCACTTCTGCCTCGGTAACCAACTCGCCCGGCTCGAAGCGAAGATCATGTTCGAGCAACTGCTGTCGCGGCTGCCGGACATGGTGCTCGTCGACGACGGCCCACTGCGGCGTCGTCCCGCCAACTTCGTGTCCGGGCTCGAGGAGATGCCGGTGAAGCTCTAGGCGCTCCGCGCCCGTGCGCCTTTTTGGCTGTTCCAGCAACCAAAAAGGCGCACGGGTGGCGGAGCCGCCTACTCCGGTGCGCCGATGTTCAACTCGTCCGGGTGGGCTCCGACGCGGACGCCGTCGTCCATCGTTTCGATCTCGCTGAGGTCCTGCTCGCTGAGCTCGAAATCGAACACGTCGATGTTCTCGCGGATCCGCGACTCGTGGACCGACTTGGGGATGACGATCAGCCCGCTCTGCAGATGCCAGCGGATCAGCACCTGGGCCGGGCTCTTGCTGTGCCGGTCGCCGATGCGGGTGATGATCGGGTCGGTGAGCAGCGTGTTCGGCTTCGAGTTGTCGCCCCACCCCGAATTGCTGGTGCCGCCGAGCGGGCTCCACGATTCGACGGCGATGCCGTGGTCGACGGCGAACGTCCGGATCTCCTGCTGCGCCAGATGCGGATGCAACTCCACCTGATCGACCGCCGGAACGACGCCGCCCCGGTCGATCAGCAACTGCAGGTGACGCGGTTCGAAATTGCACACACCGATCGCCTTCGCGCGACCCGACTCGGCGATCTTCTCCAGCGCATCCCACGTGCGGAGGATGCGGTCGTCGTCCTGCAGCGGCCAATGGATCAGGTACAGGTCGACATAGTCGACGCCGAGACGTCCGAGGCTGGCGTCGAACGCCTTCAACGCCGGCTCGTAACCCTGATCGGCGTTCCACAACTTGGTGGTGAGAAAAATGTCTTCGCGGGCGACACCCGAGTTCGCGATGCCACGGCCCACCCCTTCCTCATTGCCGTATGCGGCGGCGGTGTCGATGTGCCGGTAGCCCGCCTCGTCCAGGGCGAACCCGACGGCGTGTTCGGTCTCGTCGTTGTCCGCCTGCCAGACTCCCAGGCCGAGCTGCGGGAGGATGGTTCCGGAATTCAGCACGATGCTGGGTACTCGAGGACTCATGCTGTCCAGGCTATCGACTGTGGTGGGGTCGTGAGGGTACATGCGCTGCCTGGCATCATGCGGAGGTGACGCAAATTCGGCTGTTGGCGACGGACCTCGACGGCACCCTGCTGCGGTCGGACCGCACGATCTCCCCTCGCACCGCGCAGGCCATGGAAGATGCGCGACTGTCGGGGGTCGAGGTGGTGTGGGCAACGGCCCGCGCCCGGCACTCGGTGCACGAGCTGGCGCAGTCGTGCGGATTCCGGGGCAAGGCGATCTGCGCGAACGGGGCGGTGGTCCTCGACCTGGCCGACGGAACCCCGGTGATCACGGCGACGACGACCATCGCGATGGCGTCGGCTGCGGCGGCGATGGACCGAGTGCGGACGTTGATGCCCGGTGTCGTGTTCGCGAACATCGGCCCGACGCGCTTCGTCGCCGAACCGGCGTACGCGGCCTTGTGCGAGTTCGCCGACCACCACCGGCACCCGCACGAGATGATGCTGTCGGAACTGCTGCCGGACATCGACGAGCCGATGGTGAAGATCGTCGCCCGGCACCCCGAGGTTCCCAGCGCGGAGCTGTACCGGGCGGCGGTGGCGGCCGGCGTCGACGGCGTCGAACTGACGCACTCCGGCGCGCCGTACGTCGAGATGGCGGCGTCCGGCGTGTCCAAGGCGAGCGCGCTCGCCGAGCTGTGCGCGGTCGACGGGATCTCGACGGAGGAGGTCGCCGTGGCCGGGGACGCCATCAACGACGTCCCGATGCTGACGTGGGCAGGCACGGCTCTCTGCCCGTCCAACGCGCTGCCGGAAGTCCTCGCCCTCGCCGACCACGTCCTGCCCAGCAACGACGAAGACGGGGTCGCCAGCTACCTGGAGGGGCTGCGCCCGTGAGCCTTTTTGGTTGTTCCAGCTACCAGAAAGGCGCACGGGCGGCGAAGCCGCCTACAGTCCGGCCGCCGAGGCGAGCTCGGGCAGGTACTCCCGCGGCTGCCCGAACAGCTGTGCACTCCCGTGTGCACRTTTGAAGTACAGCTGCGCGTCGTGTTCCCACGTGATCGCGATGCCGCCGTGCAACTGGATGGCCTCCGCCGCGACGTGCTGCAGTGCCTCCGAGCAGTACACCTTCGCGATGACGGCGTCCTCGTGCGTCCCCGACAGCGCCGCGGCGTACGACATGGAGCGGGCCGTCTCGACGAGGGCGTACATGTCGGCCATGCGGTGTTTGAGCGCCTGGAACGACCCGATTGCCCGGCCGAACTGCTTTCGCGACTTCGCGTACTCGACCGTCTGCTCCAGCGCCGCGGACGCCGCACCCACCTGTTCCGCCGACAACGCGACCAGTGCGACCGTGCGCACCTGGCCGACGAGGTCGGTGGGGGAGACGAGCCTCCGCGCCGCGACCCCGTCGAACACGACCTCCGACAGCGGACGCGTCGGGTCCATCGCCGGGACGCGACGACGCGTCACGCCGTCCGCCGACGGGTCCACCTCGAACAGGCCTTCGGACGTGAGAACCAGCAGCACGTCCGCGACGTCACCGCCGAGCACGTACGACGCCGTCCCCGACAGCGTCTCGCCCGACGCGGTGACCCCGAATCCGGACCAGCCGCCCGCACCTGCCCAGCACAGCGCGGCCACCGAACCCGCCGCGATGCCGGGCAGCAGTCGGGCGCACGCGTCGTCGTCCCCCGACAGCACCAGCGCCTGCGCGGCCAGCACGGCGCTGCCCAGCATCGGTGACGGCGTCAGCGTGCGGCCCAGTTCTTCTTGCACCACATGCACTTCCAGCAGCGAGGCCCCCACTCCGTCGTATTTCTCCGGAACGGCCAACGCGGCGACGCCGATCTGCTCGCACAGCTTCGACCACAGGGCGTCGTCGTAGCCGTGGTCGGTGGTGATCGCCCGGCGGACGGCGGCCGAGTCGGAATGCTTGCCCAGCAGATCCCGGACCGACGACCGGAGCGCCGTCCGCTCCTCGTTGTCGAAACTCATGACGCCTCCACGAGCGAGTCGACGACGCGGCCGCGGTGGAACGCCGGCGTGCCCCAGGCGGTGACCAGTGCCCGGACCTTGGTGAGCCACAGCGACAGGTCGTGTTCCTGGGTGTAGCCGATGGCGCCGTGCACCTGCAGCGCCACCCGCGCCGCCCGGTACGCGGCATCCCCGCACGCGACCTTCGCCGCCGAGACGTCCCGGGAACTGTCGACGGACCCGTCCCGCACCGACATGGCCGCACCGTGCAGCAGCGGCCGCGACATCTCCAGCCCGACCGCGACCTCGGCCAGGTGATGTTTGATGGCCTGGAACTGTCCGATCACCTTGCCGAACTGCTTGCGCTGCTTGGCGTAGTCGGTGGTCACGTCCAGCAGGGTCTGTCCGAGTCCCTGCAGTTGGGCGGCGGTGGCCAGGGCGCCGAGATCGAACGCGGGCGCGAAGTCGGCGTCGCCGAGGGCGTCGCCGGCGGTCAGTGGGAACAGCCGTCGCGACTGATCCACCGAGGTCTGCACCGCCCCGGCGTTTCCGAGGCTCACCGTGGCGCCGTCGACGAGCAGGACGAGGTCGGCCGAGTCGGCATCGACGGCGAACGGGACGTGCGGTGCGGCCGCGACCGTGGCGAGCGAACCGGAAGCCAACGCGGCCAACCGGTCCGGGGCCACCTGCGCGAGTAGGGCGGGTGCGACCGCGACGGTTTCGGCCACCGGACCGGGAACGGCATGGCGTCCGAGTTGTTCGACGGCCACGACGAGGTCGACGGCGTCGGCACCCAGGCCGTCGTGCTCATCCGCGATGAGCAGTCCGTTGACGCCGGTCTCGGCGAGGCGCTGCCACACCTTCATGCCCGGACCCGTGTCGCCGGTGTTCCACGACCGGATCACCGCCGGCATGTCCGCCTTCGACAGCAGCGCGTCGATGCTGGACGCGAAGTCCTGATGGGAGGAGTCGAGTGTGAATCTCATCGATCCGCCTTCGGTAGGCCGAGCAGCCGCTCGGCGATCACGTTCTTCTGAATCTCGTTGGTGCCGGCATAGATCGGGCCGGACAGGGAGAACAGGTAACCGTCCATCCAGTTGTCCGCGAGCTCCGCCGAGGCGCCCTGCAGTTCGAGTGCGGTCTCGTGGGTGGCGATGTCCCATTCCGACCAGAACACCTTGTTGATCGACGATTCGGCGCCCAGCTGCCCGCCATCGGCGAGCCGGGTGACGGTGCCGAACGTGTTCAGCTGGTAGGCGCGGGCACCGATCCAGGCGTCGGCGACCTTGTTCCGCAGGGCCGTGTCGTCGGTGCGGCCGCTGTCCCGGAACAGTTCGACCAGCCGGTCGACGGTCGCGAGGAAACGGCCCGGGCTGCGCAGCGACAGTCCGCGTTCGTTGGACGCGGTGCTCATCGCCACGCGCCAGCCCTCGTTCACGCCGCCGATCACTCCGGACTCGCCGGGGTTCGCGGGGTCGTCCGGGACGAAGACGTCCTCGAGGAAGATTTCCGCGAAACCGGGTTCACCGTCCAGCTGATCGATCGGGCGCACGGTGACACCCTTCGAGCGCAGGTCGAACATGAAGTAGGTGATGCCCTTGTGTCGCTGGGCGTCCGGGTCGGACCGGAACAGTCCGAAGCCCCAGTCCGCGAAGCTCGCCCGCGAACTCCACGTCTTCTGCCCGTTCAGCACCCAGCCGCCGTCGACGCGCCGGGCGGTGGAACGGAGCGACGCGAGGTCGCTACCCGACTCCGGCTCCGACCAGGCCTGCGCCCAGATGTCGTCGGCGCGGGCCATCCGCGGCATGATGCGGGCCAACTGCTCGGCGTTCGCGTGCTCGAACAGTGTCGGGGCGAGCAGGAAGATGCCGTTCTGGCTGACGCGTCCGGGCGCACCCGATCGGTAGTACTCCTCCTCGAACACCACCCATTCCAGCAGCGACGCGTCCCGTCCGCCCAGTTCCTCCGGCCACGACACCACCGACAGCCGGGCGTCGGCGAGAGTGCGTTCCCACTCGCGGTGCGCTTCGAAACCCTCCGCGGTGTCCATCGACGGCAGCGGTTCGGCGGGAACGTTGTCGCGCAGGAAGGTTCGCACCTCCTCGCGGAAGGCGACGGTGGCGTCGTCGAACTCGAGATCCACTTACTTCGCCCCTTCGTTCGAGTTGCGCGCACTGGCCGCCATCGACTTGGCATCCATGCCGCCGAGCGGATCGGTGTCGATCTCGGCGTTGTGCGCGTGCGCGAAGTGGTGGAGGCCGAAGACGGAGTCCATGCCGTTCCGCATGCCCATCTGGTCCTCGCACTGGTTGACGGCCTTCTTGGTGAGCGCGAGCCCGAACCGGGGCATGGCGGCGATGCGTCCGGCGATGGCGAGGGTCTCCTGCTCCAGGTCCTCGCGGGGCACGACGCGGTTGACCATGCCCACCTCGTACGCGCGCTGCGCGGTGAACCGGTCGCCGGTGAAGAGGATTTCCTTCGCGAACCGCGGTCCGAGCATCCACGGGTGCGCGAAGTACTCGACCCCCGGAATGCCCATACGTACGACCGGATCGGAGAAGAACGCGTCGTCCGAAGCCACGATGAGGTCGCACACCCACGCCAGCATCAGGCCGCCGGCGATGCACGCGCCCTGGATCATCGCGATGGTCGGCTTCGGGATCTCGCGCCAGCGACGGCACATCCCGAGGTAGACCTCCATCTCGCGGGCGAACCGCTGGTCCCCACCCGGCTTGTCGACGTGGTCCCACCACATGACGGCCTTGTTGTCGTAGTGCACGTGATGGTCCCGGCCCGGGGTCCCGATGTCGTGCCCGGCGCTGAAGTGCTTCCCGTTGCCTGCGAGGACGATTACCTTCACGTCGTCGTCCTCGACCGCGCGCTCGAACGCGGCGTCGAGGGCGTACGTCATCACCGAGTTCTGGGCGTTGCGGTAGTCGGGGCGGTTGAGCGTCACGACTGCGACACCGTCACGCACCTCGTAGGTGACGACGTCACCCTCGTCCGGAACCGTCATTTCTTCTCCTCACGCAGAACGTTTTTCATGACCTTCCCGGAGGGATTCCGGGGGAGGGAGTCGACGAAGCGCACCGACAGGGGCACCTTGAAGTTGGCGAGTCGCTCCTTGCAGAACGCGACCACGTCGTCCTCGGCGAGCGTCGAGCCTGGCTTGGCGACCACGTAGGCCCGCCCGACCTCGCCCATCCGCTGGTCGGGTACACCGATGACGGCAGACTCCGCGACGGCGTCGAGTCGGGCAAGAGCGTTCTCCACCTCAGCGGGATACACGTTGAAACCGCCGGAGATGTACATGTCCTTGAGGCGGTCGGTGATGTCGACGTAACCGCGGTCGTCCAGGGTGCCGACGTCGCCGGTGTGCAGCCAGCCGTCCGCATCGATGGTCTTGGCGGTCGATTCGGGGTCGTCGAGGTAACCGAGCATCACGTTCTCGCCGCGCACCAGGATCTCGCCCTGGTCGCCGATCCGGACCTCCATCCCGGGGATGGCGCGACCCGACGTCGTCGACACGGTCACCGGGTCGTCGTCGGTCCGGCACATCGTGACCACCACCGCCTCCGTCTGGCCGTAGGCGGTGAGGACGGCGTCGAAGCTCAGCTCCGACTGCATCCGTTCGACCAGTGCGACCGGAACCGCGGCCGCGCCCGTGATCGCGACCCGCAGGCTGGACAGGTCGTACTTCGGGCGGTCGGGGTGGTCGAGGATCGACTGGAAGATCGTGGGGGCGCCGGGGAGCACGGTGATCTGCTCGTCGTGCACGGTCGCCATCACCTTCGGCACGTCGAACACCGCCATCGGCACTACCGTCGCCCCGTTCAGCAGGCACACCAGGAACCCCGCCTTGTACCCGAAGGTGTGGAAGAACGGATTGATGATCAGGTAGTTGTCGTCGGAGGTCACCTCGGCGCACTCGCCCCACGCCTGCGCGATGCCCACCGACTGCCGGTGCGCACTCATCACGCCCTTGCTGCGGCCCGTCGTGCCCGACGTGAACATGACGTCGGAGACGTCGTCGGGGGAGACGGCGGCCGCTCGGGCGTCGGCCTCGGCGCGCGTGTCCTCGTCGGCGAGGGCGAGGAAGTCGTCGAAGTCGAAGACGCCGGGAACCTCGGCGTCGCCGCCGTCGACCGGAACCCGGACGACGGTCGGCAGGTCGAGGGTGCTCGACTCGTCGCGCAGCAACGCGTACCGGTCGGTGCCGAGGAATTTGCCCGCGACCACCAGTGCGGTGGTCTTGGTGCGCTCGAGAATGTCGAGGGCCTCGGTGGCCGTGTACCGGGTGTTGATCGGGACGAGAGTCGCACCGGCGTAGTGGATGCCGAGCGCCGCGACCACCCAGTGATACGTGTTGGGCGACCACACCGCGACGTGATCGCCGGGCCGCACGTCCTGTGAGCTGAGTGCGGCGGCGAAATCGCGGACACGGTCGTGCAGTTGTGTGAAGGTCAGACGGACGTCGCCGTCCGCCACGGCTGTGAGCTCGCCGAATTCGCGTGCGGCCCGATTCAGGGCGGACGGGGTGGTTGTCGGTTGTTCGGTCACTGGGCTCCCTACCTACCTAGCAAGTGCTTGGTAGGTTATCTTACAGACGTGGACCAGAGCGAGAGCCCGGACGGGCTGATCACCGACGACGACTTTGCGCAGACCGTCAGGACGTGGCTGAACGAGAACCTCACCGGCGACTTCGCCCGGCTGAAAGGCAAGGGTGGCCCCGGCAGCGAGCACGAGTTCTTCGAGGAACGGCTCGCGTGGGACCGTCATCTCGCCGCGGCGGGATGGACCTGCCTCGGCTGGCCGAAGGAGCACGGCGGGCGCGGAGCCACCCTGGCGCAGCAGGTGGTGTTCCATCAGGAGTACGCGACGTCGGGGGCGCCGGCGCGGGTCAGCCACGTCGGCGAGGAACTGCTCGGCCCGACGCTCATCGCGTTCGGCACCGAGGAACAGAAGCGTCGCTTCCTTCCCGGCATCAACACCGTGACCGAACTGTGGGCGCAGGGCTATTCCGAGCCGGGCGCCGGTTCCGACCTCGCGAACGTGTCCACCACCGCGCGCCTCGACGGCGACAAGTGGGTGATCAACGGGCAGAAGGTGTGGACGTCCCTCGCGCACGTCGCCCAGTGGGCGTTCGTCGTCTGCCGTACCGAACCGGGATCCAAGCGGCACCAGGGCCTGAGCTTCCTGCTCGTCCCGCTCGACCAGCCCGGCGTCACGGTCCGGCCCATCCAGCAGTTGACCGGCACGTCCGAGTTCAACGAGGTGTTCTTCGACGACGCCGTCACCGACGCGGATCTGGTGGTCGGGGAGCCCGGCGACGGCTGGCGGGTCGCGATGGGTCTGCTCACCTTCGAGCGCGGCGTGTCCACGCTCGGGCAGCAGATCGGTTTCGCCCGCGAACTGCAGGGCGTCGTCGACCTCGCGAAGGCCAACGGTGCGGCGACCGACCCCAGCATCCGCGAGAAGATCGCCCGCGCGTGGGTCGGGCTGCGGGTGATGCGGGCACACGCCCTGCGCACCCTGGAAGCGGTCGACGCCGGGACCTCCGGCGCGGAGGCGTCCGTCGCGAAGCTGCTCTGGGCCAACTGGCACCGCGACCTCGGACAGCTGGCCATGGAAGTGCAGGGCGCGGCGTCGCTGCTCGCCCCGGCCGATCCGTCGTCCGTCGTCACGGACCCCGAACATCTGGAACTGGGCGACTGGCAGAGGCTCTTCCTCTTCACCCGCGCCGACACGATCTACGGCGGATCCAACGAGATCCAGCGCAACATCATCTCCGAGCGCGTGCTCGGACTTCCCCGAGAGGCCCGTTCATGACTACTGCTCCGCTCGCCACCGCGCCCGTCGAGACTCCGGGCCACGACCTGCTGAAAGGCAAGAAGGTCGTCGTCACCGCCGCGGCGGGCACCGGCATCGGATTCGCGTCCGCGCGACGCGCCCTGCTCGAGGGCGCCGACGTGCTGGTGTCCGACTGGCACGAGCGTCGCCTCCTCGAGACCAAGGAGAAACTGGCCGCCGAGTTCCCCGGGCAGGCGGTCGAGGCGCTGACGTGTGACGTGTCCAGTACGGAACAGGTGGACGCCTTGATCGCCGGCGCCGCCGAACGACTCGGCAGGATCGACGTGCTCGTCAACAACGCCGGACTCGGCGGCGAGACCCCGCTCGTCGACATGACGGACGAGGAGTGGGACCGCGTCCTCGACATCACGCTGAACGGAACGTTCCGGGCCACCCGCGCCGCACTGCGCTACTTCAAGGAGGCCCCGCACAACGGCGTACTGGTCAACAACGCGTCCGTCCTCGGGTGGCGGGCGCAGCACTCGCAGGCGCACTACGCGGCCGCGAAGGCCGGCGTCATGGCGCTGACCC
The DNA here is from genome assembly GCF_056402775.1 of Rhodococcus sp. P3_B8. Classification (NCBI taxonomy): domain Bacteria; kingdom Bacillati; phylum Actinomycetota; class Actinomycetes; order Mycobacteriales; family Nocardiaceae; genus Rhodococcus; species Rhodococcus sp. P3_B8. The sequence goes on along the minus strand of NZ_JBFUGT010000005.1, from coordinate 43,374 downwards.
GGTGCAGCGCGATCGAGGCCGCCGAGTACGGCGTCCGGATCAACGCCGTCGCGCCGTCCATCGCGCGGCACGCCTTCCTCGCGAAGGTGACCAGCGAAGAACTCCTCGACAAGCTGGCGTCCGACGAGGCGTTCGGCCGCGCCGCCGAGGTGTGGGAAATCGCCGCCACCATCGCCATGCTCGCCAGCGACTACACGACCTACCTCACCGGCGAGGTCGTGTCGATCTCGTCGCAGAGGGCGTAGCCGCCCTGTGCGCCTTTTTGGTAGCTCCAGCAACCAGAAAGGCGCACGGGGCCGAAGGCCCTAACAAGCGCTTGGTTGATAGGATGTGACGATGACGCCACCCCCCGCCGACGACACGTCCGGCAAGTCCGGACGCCGGACCGAACTCCTCGACATCGCGGCCACCCTGTTCGCCGAACGCGGCCTGCGGGCCACCACCGTGCGCGACATCGCCGACGCCGCGGGCATCCTGTCGGGCAGCCTGTACCACCACTTCGACTCGAAGGAGTCGATGGTCGACGAGATTCTACGGGGCTTCCTCGACGACCTGTTCGGCAAGTACCGCGAGATCGTCGCGTCCGGACTCGACAGTCGCGCGACCCTCGAAGCACTGGTCACCACGTCGTACGAGGCGATCGACGCGTCGCATTCCGCGGTCGCGATCTACCAGGACGAGGTGAAGCACCTCGTCGCCAACGAGCGTTTCGGGTACCTGTCCGAACTGAACACCGAATTCCGCGAGCTGTGGATGGGTGTGCTCGAGGCGGGTGTGAAGGACGGCAGCTTCCGGTCCGACATCGACGTCGAGCTCGCCTTTCGATTCCTCCGCGACACCGCCTGGGTCGCCGTCCGCTGGTACCGGCCCGGTGGCTCCGTCACGGTCGACACCGTGGCCAAGCAATACCTTTCGATCGTCCTCGACGGACTTGCGAGTCCCCACCACTGACTAGGAGTTTCACATGACCGAGGCCTACATCGTCGACGCCGTCCGCACACCGATCGGCAAGAAGAACGGCGGCCTGTCCGGCGTGCATCCCGCCGACCTGGGCGCGCACGTCATCAAGGCCCTCGTCGAGCGCACGGGCATCGACCCGGCCGGTGTCGATGACGTCGTCTTCGGTTGCGTCGACGCGATCGGCGGGCAGGCGGGCAACATCGCCCGCACCGCGTGGCTGGCTGCCGGCTACCCGGAAGAGGTCCCGGGCGTCACGGTGGACCGGCAGTGCGGGTCGAGTCAGCAGGCCGTGCACTTCGGTGCGCAGGCGATCCTGAGCGGCACCGCCGACCTGATCGTCGCAGGCGGTGTGCAGAACATGAGCCAGATCCCGATCGCCTCGGCGATGATGGTCGGTCAGCAGTACGGATTCGACACCCCGTTCGGCGGATCGACGGGCTGGACGGAACGCTACGGCGACCAGGAAGTGTCGCAGTTCAACGGCGCCGAACTGATCGCGGACAAGTGGGACATCAGCCGCGAGGAACTCGAGCGCTGGGCGTTGCAGAGCCACGAGCGGGCGCGGACGGCCATCGCCGAAGGTCGCTTCGACCGCGAGATCGTCCCGTTCGGTGACGTGACGACGGACGAGGGTCCCCGCGAGACCAGCCTCGAGAAGATGGCGGCGCTGAAGACCCTCACCGACGGGGGACGTCTCACGGCCGCAGTCGCGAGCCAGATCTCCGACGGTGCGAGTGCGGTGCTGCTGGCCTCACCGGAAGCGGTCGAGAGGTACGGCCTGACTCCCCGTGCCCGCATCCACCATCTCAGCGCCCGGGGCGCCGACCCGATCTTCATGCTCAGCGCCCCGATCCCGGCCACGCGTTACGCGCTGGAAAAGACGGGCCTGAGCATCGACGACATCGACCTGATCGAGATCAACGAGGCCTTCGCGCCGGTCGTCCTCGCATGGATCAAGGAGATCGGCGCCGACCCGGCGAAGGTCAACGTCAACGGCGGCGCGATCGCCCTCGGCCACCCACTCGGCGCGACCGGCACTAAGCTGATGGCCACCCTCCTCAACGAACTCGAGCGCACCGGAGGCCGCTACGGTCTGCAGACCATCTGCGAAGGCGGCGGCACTGCCAACGCCACCATCATCGAACGCCTGTGAGTACTTGTTAACCGCGGGCGGTTAACAAGAACTCACAGGTCAGGTGCGGGCGTGACCGGCGATGTCCTCCGTGAACGCCTGCATCATCTCGGCGGTGAGGGTGGGACGCACCGTGCCGATCACGTCCAGGTAGTCCTGGGTGCCGGCATGGCAGCGTCCACCCGAGTCGACGCTGCACTCGAACGTCGCCTGCGCAACGGTCCGTGCCGCGTGCGCGACGTCGGCGGGCGTGTAGCCCTCGGTCGCGGCGACGAGGGCGGACACGTCGACCTGCTCGTTGCCGAGGTAGCGCTCCCACAGGGCGTGCCGGGCCTCCGCGTCGGGCGCGCCGATCGGCAGCACGTAGTCGAAACGTCCGTGACGTAGGAACGCATCATCCAGTGCACGAACGGAATTGGTGGCGCACACCAGCAACCGTCCGCCGCGTTCACGGAAGTGGACGATCGACTTCAGCAGTTCGTTCACCACCCCTACGGACTGCGATCCGGGCCGGCGCCGCGCCGCCACCTCCTCCACCTCGTCGATGAAGACGACGACGTGCTCGAGTTCGCCCATCGACGTGAACGCCTCCCCGAGACCGGCGGCGAGACCGTTCTCGCCGGCCGCGAGCCGCGACGGGAACAGCTCGACGAACGGCCAGCCGAGCCGGCTGGCGATGGCACGCGCGAACGTCGTCTTCCCGGTTCCCGGTGGTCCGAACAGGACCACGGCGCGCGGCGGTGCCACGCCGTGGTCGGCGGCCAGCGCGGGCCGCGACAGCGGGAGCACGATCTTGCGTTCGATCAGCGATTTCTCCCGCGTCATGCCGGCGACCTGTTTCCACAGTCCGGCGGGCGGTACCGCGCCGCCGAGCGTCGCCAGGACCCCGGCCGTGCGGGGCGACACCGTCCCGAGTTTCTCGTAGTACGTGACTCCGCTGCGGGCGGTGAATCCGGAATTGCTCAGCGCGGTGGCACCGGTCTCCCCTTCGGGGAGGAGGGCGGCCACCCGTCGCACTCCTCTGGCGAGGAGCCGGTGCTCGAGCTGCGACAACAGGGCGCTGCCGAGCCCTTGCCCACGCCATTCGGGATCGAGGGAGATCCGCATGACCCAGGCGCGGTCCTCGTCGACGCGAGCGACCGCCGTCCCGATGATGTGCCCGTCCCTCGTCGCGACGACCGCGGGGTGACGGTTCAACAGACTCCCCACCACGTCCGAGAGTGCGAACAGGGGCAGTTGGTCCGTGGTGGTGGAACTGCTGTCCATGCGCACGACAGCCTCGAGATCCTCCGGTTCGAAGTCTCGGATGGTCCAGGCGTCCATGCGCCCTCCCTGAAGTGGATGGCGGATCCTCAGACTACGTCTGCCGGGAGTACTTATTAACCGCCCGCGGTTAATAAGTACTCACGGGCCGCGAAGCGCTACGCTCGAATCCACAGGTGACGAGTCCTGAACGGGGCCGTGATGCACGAGTTGGCAATCACCCAGAGCGTCGTCGACGCCGTCTGCGAGACCGCCGCGGGACGGACGGTCCACAGTGTGCGCGTACAGGTGGGGGCGTTGACGGCCGTGGTCGCCGATTCGATGCAGTTCTGTTTCGAACTGGTCACCGAAGGGACCGTCGCGCACGGTGCCCGTCTCGACATCGACCACACCCCGGGCGGTGCGCACTGCCGTGAGTGCGGCGAGGATTTCGCGCTCACGGACCTGGTGTTGCTGTGCCCGTGCGGAAGTGCGGACGTGGAGGTCACGTCGGGTCGGGAACTACGAATCCTCTCTATGGAAGTGAGCTGACGCAAATGTGTGCCACCTGTGGATGCGGAGACGAGACCGGAACCAGGATCACGGTGCCCCACGAGCACCCGCACGACCACGAGCACGACCACCCGCACGACCACGACCACCCGCACGACCACCCGCATGACCACGAGCACCCGCATACTCACGAACACCCCCACGAGCAGGCGACCGAGACGGTGACCCTCGAGCAGAAGGTGCTGGCGAAGAACGACCTCACTGCGGAGCGCAACCGGGGCTGGCTGGCCGGACGTGGGGTGCTCGCGCTGAACGTGATGAGCTCGCCGGGATCGGGGAAGACGACGCTGCTCGAACGCACCATCGCCGACATCGGTGGGCAGCGACGCGTCTCGGTGGTGGAGGGCGACCAGGAGACGATGCTCGACGCCAACCGCATCAAGGCGACGGGATGTGCTGTGGTGCAGGTGAACACGGGCGCGGGATGTCACCTTGACGCGGAGATGATGCGGGACGCTCTGACCGCCCTCGACCCCGAGCCGAACTCGCTGCTGTTCGTCGAGAACGTGGGGAACCTCGTCTGTCCGGCACTGTTCGATCTCGGTGAGAAGAGCCGGGTGGTGGTGATCTCGGTGACCGAGGGGACGGACAAGCCGCTCAAGTATCCGCACATGTTCGCGGCGGCGAACCTGGTGATCGTGAACAAGGCGGACCTGTTGCCGTACGTGGACTTCGACGTCGATCTCTGCACGAAATACGCCCGGTCGGTGAACCCCGACCTGCAGGTGATCACGTTGTCGGCGACGACGGGTCAGGGCATTGCGCAGTGGTACGACTGGATTGCGAAGCAATGACGCCCCTACACGACGGGGTCGAACTGCCCGGTGCGACGCGCCGAGGACCGTTGACATCCGCTCGACGGCGGAGCTAAATAAATATCAGCGCCACACAGGTGGGCCGACGGTCGACTCCGGTGGCGACAGGAGTTGTGTTCACTCCGGAAAGCGACCTGATATGCCGACACAGGAAGCAATCAACGCCGAGGACACCCTGATTCACGTGCTGTGGATCAATGCGGGACTCAGTTGCGACGGCGATTCGGTGGCCTTGACGGCTGCGACGCAGCCCAGTGTCGAGGAGATTGCTCTGGGAGCCCTGCCGGGCCTGCCCAAAGTGGCCGTTCACTGGCCGCTGATCGACTTCGAGAACGGCCCCGAGGGCGGCGCCGACGACTTCCTGGAGTGGTTCTGGAAGGCGGATCGCGGCGAGCTCGAACCGTTCGTCCTGGTGGTGGAGGGTTCCATCCCGAACGAGCAACTTCACGACGAGGGCTACTGGTGCGGTTTCGGCAACAATCCCGAGACCGGTCAGCCGGTGACGACGAGTGAATGGCTCGATCGTCTCGCTCCGAAGGCGACGGCGATCGTTGCGGCCGGGACGTGCGCCACATACGGCGGTATCCACGCGATGGCGGGTAACCCGACCGGTGCGATGGGCGTTCCCGACTATCTCGGCTGGGATTGGAAGTCGAAGGCGGGCATCCCGATCGTCTGTGTTCCCGGCTGCCCGATCCAACCGGACAATCTGTCGGAGACGCTGACGTATCTCCTCTACATGGCCACCGAGCAGGCGCCCATGATTCCGCTCGACGACGCTCTGCGTCCGCAGTGGCTGTTCGGGGCGACGGTGCACGAGGGCTGCGACCGCGCCGGCTACTACGAGCAGGGTGATTTCGCCACCGAGTACGGCTCGCCCAAGTGCATCGTGAAGCTGGGGTGCTGGGGTCCGGTCGTCAAGTGCAACGTCCCGAAGCGGGGCTGGATCAACGGTGTCGGTGGGTGCCCGAATGTGGGCGGTATCTGCATCGGGTGCACGATGCCGGGATTCCCGGACAAGTTCATGCCGTTCATGGACGAACCGCCGGGCGGCAAGATCTCCACTGCGGCGTCCGGACTGTACGGATCCGCCATTCGGAGTCTCCGCAAGATCACCAAGACCACCTTGGACAAAGAGCCGCACTGGCGCAGTCGCGGTACGAAACTGACCACGGGCGCCACACGCACCTGGTAGTCCCGCTCGGGGTCTCGGGCGGTAGTCCGCCGGCCTCGAACACTGAGAGGTACGTCGATGACAACGATCATTCCGGAACCTTCGCACAAGTCGGAATCCGACGGCCTGGTCGAGATGGCGTGGGATCCGATCACGCGCATCGTGGGCAGCCTGGGCATCTACACGAAAATCGATTTCAAGCAGAAGGAAGTCGTGGAGTGCCACAGCACCTCGTCGATCTTCCGCGGCTATTCGATCTTCATGAAGGGTAAGGACCCGCGCGACGCCCACTTCATCACCAGCCGCATCTGCGGCATCTGTGGTGACAACCATGCGACGTGTTCGTGTTACACCCAGAACATGGCCTACGGCGTGCAGCCCCCGCACATCGGCGAGTGGATCGTCAACCTCGGCGAGGCCGCGGAATACATGTTCGACCACAACATCTTCCAGGAGAACCTCGTCGGTGTGGACTTCTGCGAGAAGATGGTCTCCGAGACCAATCCGGGGGTGCTCGCGCAGGCCGAGAAGACGGAGGCGCCGCACGCCGGCGAGCACGGCTACAAGACCATCGCCGACATCATGCGTTCGCTCAACCCGTTCACCGGCGAGTTCTATCGGGAGGCGTTGCAGGTCAGCCGGTGGACGCGAGAGATGTTCTGCCTCATGGAAGGTCGGCACGTCCATCCGTCCACCCTGTATCCGGGTGGCGTGGGCACGGTCGCGACGATCCAGTTGATGACCGATTACACGACGCGTCTGATGCGCTACGTGGAGTTCATGAAGAAGGTCGTCCCCATGCACGACGACCTGTTCGACTTCTTCTACGAGGCGATGCCCGGCTACGAGAAGGTCGGCCTGCGCCGGACGCTCCTCGGCTGCTGGGGGTCCTTCCAGGATCCCGCGGTGTGCAACTTCTCCTACAAGGACATGGAGAAGTGGGGACGGGCCATGTTCGTCACGCCCGGCATCGTGGTGGACGGCAAACTGATCACGACGTCCCTCGTCGACATCAATCTGGGTATCCGAATCCTGCTGGGCAGTTCGTATTACGACGACTGGACCGACCAGGAGATGTTCGTGAAGAACGATCCGCTCGGGAACCCGGTCGACCGCAGGCATCCGTGGAACCAGCACACCAACCCGCACCCGCAGAAACGCGACATGGAAGACAAGTACAGCTGGGTGATGTCGCCGCGGTGGTTCGACGGCACCGACCATCTCGCGCTGGACACCGGCGGCGGGCCGTTGGCCCGACTCTGGAGTACCGCCCTCGCGGGCCTCGTCGACATCGGGTACGTGCAGTCGACCGGTCACAGCGTGAAGATCAACCTGCCGAAGACCGCGCTGAAGGGCCCGGTCGAGTTCGAATGGAAGATCCCGCAGTACGGCAGCAACACGATCGAGCGTGACCGGGCGCGGACCTACTTCCAGGCGTACGCGGCGGCGTGTGCGCTGCACTTCGCGGAGAAGGCGCTCGCCGAGATCCGGGCCGGGCACACGAAGACGTGGGAGAAGTTCGAGGTCCCCGACGAGGGCATCGGCTGCGGCTTCACGGAGGCGGTGCGCGGAGTCCTGTCGCACCACATGGTCATTCGCGATGGCAAGATCGCGAACTACCACCCGTATCCGCCGACCCCATGGAACGCCAATCCCCGCGACAGCTTCGGTACGCCGGGGCCGTACGAGGACGCGGTGCAGGGTCAGCCGATCTTCGAGGAGAACGATCGGGAGCACTTCAAGGGCATCGACATCATGCGGACCGTCCGCAGTTTCGATCCCTGCCTGCCCTGTGGCGTGCACATGTATCTCGGCGAGGGAAAGACGCTGGAGAAGCTGCATTCGCCCACCCAGTCCGTGACCGGCGAGTGACGAGGTACGCATGGAGAGTGGCGGATCGGAGACGTGGGGGAGTGACGAAGTAGGAGACGACCCCGATCGGTGGCGGACAGCCGGCGAGAGGATCGACAGCCTGTTGGACGCGAGTTCGACAGGCGGCTCGGTGGCACGTGAGCGCGCCGAGCAACTGGTCCGCGAGGTGGTCGAACTCTACGGCGCCGGGCTGCAGCGTGTCCTCGAGATCATCGGTGAACGCGACGACGACCTCGTCGAACGACTCGCCGCCGACGAACTCGTGGCCAGTCTGCTGCTGGTGAACGGACTCCATCCGCACGACGTCGAGACGAGGGTCGCGACAGCACTCGACAGTGTGCGCCCCTATCTGGGCTCCCACGGCGGCGACGTCGAACTGCTCGGCGTGGTGGAGGGTGTGGTGCGGCTTCGGCTGACCGGCAGTTGTCAGAGCTGTCCGTCCTCGGCGGTGACGTTGGAACTCGCCGTCAAGGACGCCGTGCTGGCCGCCGCACCGGAGACCGTGGATATCGAGGTGGTGGGTGCCACCCCCGCGGCCGGGTCCGGGCTGATTGCCGCGGAATCACTGTTCTCCCATGTTCATCCGGACGGGTCCGACGGATCGAGTGGCACCGGGACATGGGTGTCGGTGCCCGAACTCGAGGACCTCGCGCCCGGTGAGGTGGCCGGATTCTCCGTGGCCGGGCTCCCGATTCTGGTGTGCCGGATCGGGGAGCAGTTGTTCGCCTACCGCGACCGCTGCGCCGCCTGCACCAACTCGCTGGCCGGGGCCACGCTGCAACGGAAGGCGGGCGGGCAGGTGGGGGACGCGGTGCTGCGCTGTCCGTCGTGCCGGGCACACTTCGACCCGCGCCGGGCGGGCCTCCGCCTGGACGGCGACGCCGATGCCGAACCGCTTTCGCCGCTGCCGGTCCTCGTGCGTGACGGGGTCGTGTCCGTCGCGGTGCCCGCCGCGGAGGTGGCGTGATGAGCCCGTCAGGGAACGGGCTGCGCATCCTGCAGCGCATCGCGTCCGAGCGGCCCGCACCGGTGGTCGGGGAACGGTGCGACATGTGCGCCGTGCCGATCGCCGACGCGCATCAGCACGTCGTGAACGTTCAGGACCGGCAACTGATGTGCGTGTGCCGTGGGTGCTACCTGCTGTTCACCGACGAGAGCGCCGAACTGCGCTTCCGGGCCGTCCCGGAACGCTACCTGTCGTTCCCCGACTTCGAACTCGCACCGGGTCGCTGGGATGAACTGGAGATCCCCGTCGGGCTCGCCTTCGTGTTCCGGAACTCCTTGCTGGCCAAGACCGTCGCCTTCTATCCCGGTCCGGCAGGCGCCACCGAGTCGGAGCTGCCCCTCGACGCCTGGGACGGCGTCCTCGCGGCCAACCCGGTGCTCGGCGGGCTGTCCGCCGACACGGAGGCGTTGCTGCTGCGGGTCCCCGAACACGGTGGCGGCGACCCCGAGTGCTACCTCGTCCCAATCGACGCCTGCTACCAGCTGGTGGGCGAATTGCGGCAGGTGTGGCGGGGATTCGACGGCGGCCAGGACGCCCGCCGGGTCATCGACACGTTCTTCGAGACGGTGCGTGCGCGCAGTCGCGTCGCGAAGGAGCCGACGTGACCGAATTGTCGTTCCACGTGGAGGACGTGTTCCCGGAACCGTTCGCGGTTGCGCCGAATCTCACTGCGCGAGTTGAGGTGACGGAGTCCAGCGGTGCCGCCGTGCACGCGATGGCCGTCCGGTGCCAGGTCCGTATCGACCCGCAACGCCGCCGCTACACGGACGGTGAGGCGGAGGGCCTCCTCGATCTGTTCGGGCCCCGCGAGCGGTGGACGGCCACGCTCAAACCCTTCCAATGGATGCAGACCAGCACCGTGGCCCAGGGGTTCACCGGGTCGAGTGTGGTGGAGTTGCCGCTGCCGTGCACGTACGACTTCGAGGTCACGGCCTCGAAGTATCTGCACGCCCTGGACGAGGCCGGGTCGACGGTGCCGCTGGTGTTCCTGTTCAGCGGGACGGTCTTCACCCGCGGCGTCGCCGGTTTCGGGGTGGAACGGATCCCGTGGGACCGCGAGTCGACCTACGACCTGCCGGTCGGCGTGTGGCGCGAACTGGTTCGGGCGCACTACCCGAACACGGGGTGGGTGCGCCTCGACCACGACACGCTCGCCGCGCTGGCGCGCTACAAGGCGGCGCACGGTCTGATCGGACTGGACGTCGCCATTTCGGACCTGCTGCAGGGAGCCGGGGAGGTGATCGCATGATCTCCCCGGCGTCCCTGCAGCGAGTACGTGCCGTGGCCGACGCGGTCCTGTACGAGGGCTACCTGCTGTATCCGTATCGTGCGAGTTCGTCGAAGAATCAGTCGCGGTGGCAGTTCGGCGTCCTCGGACCGTCGGGTGCGGCGAAGTCGGGGGTCGGCGAGGAACCGCGCATGTCCTGTCAGACCCTGATGCGGGCAGGCACCGGAGCGGGGGTGAACGTCACCCTCCGATTCCTGCAGCTTCAGGTGCGCAGCATCGAACGCGCGGTGGCGGACTCGGCGGAGTTCGTTCCCGTCGACGAACTGACCGTCGCGGGCGCGAGCTGGCTCAGCTGGGACGAGGCGGTGGAGCGCGAATTCGATCTCGGCATCCTGCGCCCCGCGGAGTGGCCGGGCGAACGCAACCTCGACGTCCACATCGACGGCGGCACGGAGGTGGAGGAACTGCGGGGCGAGGACGGATCCCTCGCCGGCCGGGTGGTGCGCACCCGGTGGCCCGCACACGCCGTCGTGACGGTGGGCAGCGACGGCGTCGACGGGCTGAACCGGGTGCGGGTGTCGGTCGAGAACGTGACCACCGCGCAAGACGCCGCCGGCTGGGACACCGAACCGCGGGACGCGGGAGTCTGGGGCAAGGATTCGGCGATCCGGCAGTCGCTGATCGGCGCCCATCTGATCCTGGCGGCCGAGAACACCGAGTTCGTCTCACTCCTCGAACCTCCCGCGGAGGCGGAGCAACTCGCGGGCACGTGCGCGCACGAACGGTGCTACCCGGTGCTGGCCGGGCTGCCGGGGGAGACGGACCTCGTCCTGGTGTCGCCGATCATCCTGTACGACCACCCCGAGGTGGCCGAGCAGAGCGACGGGGCACTGTTCGACGCCACCGAGATCGACGAGATCCTCACACTGCGCGTCATGACCCTCACCGAGGAGGAGAAGCGACAGGCCCGCGCCACCGACCCGCTCGCCGCCCAGATCATCGACCGGTGCGACCAGATGTCGCCGGCGACGCTCGCCCAGATGCACGGCATCCTCCGAGATCCGCACCTCCCGGACCCGGGCCTCCCCGACATGGGTCTCGTCCCGGAACTGACCGACGACACGCCGTGGTGGGATCCGGACGCCGACACAGCCGTTCGCCCCGACGTCGACGGCGTGATCGTGAACGGCGTCCGGGTGGCGAAGGGCACTGTCGTGCGGATCCACCCGTCGCGGCGCGCCGACGCCCAGGACCTGTTCTTCGCGGGACAGCTGGCTCGCGTGGTGACCGTGCACGCCGACGTCGACGGTGGCACCCACGTCGGCGTCGTGCTGGAGGACGACCCTGCGTCGGAGTTGCACGAGTGGTACGGACGGTACCTGTACTTCGCCCCGGACGAGGTGGAGCCGGTCTCGGCAGACACCGGAAAGGATGGACAGCCATGAAGATTCTCGGAGAGATGACCACCGCGGCTCTGGCGTTGGTTGCGGTCGCGGGTGTCGCGATCGCCGTCATCGCGATACCCGACATCAGGCGATATCTGCGTATCCGGAAAATGTGAGACGCACGTGACGGTGGGCAGGCGGGTTCTGGTTGCCGGTGTGGGCAACATCTTCTTCGGCGACGACGGTTTCGGACCCGAGGTGCTGCGCGGGGTCGCGACGAGGTCGCTGCCGCCGGGCGTCCGCGCCGTCGACTTCGGCATTCGTGGAACGCATCTGGCCTACGAGTTGCTCGACGGGTGGGGCGCCCTGCTGCTGGTGGATGCGGTGCCCGGCCGCGGAGAGCCCGGTGCGCTGAGGGCGTTCGAGGTGGGACCCGATTCCGTCCCGGTTGCGCCGCTGGACGCGCACAGCATGGATCCGGGGGCGGTGTTCGGGAGCCTACGCGCGCTCGGCGGAACCCTGCCGCGGACCGTGGTCCTCGGCTGCCAGGTGGCGAACACCGGCGAGGGAATCGGGCTCTCACCGCGGGTCGAGGCCGCCGTAGGACCGGCCGTCGGCATGGTGTTCGAGATCGTGGATCAACTGCTGGAGTCCGACTCCGCGGCAACGCTGCAACCGGACGGGACGGAGGGCTGAATCATGTGTCTCGGTATTCCCGGTCAGGTGGTGCGCATGTTGGAGGGCTACGGCAATCAACTCGCGCTCGTCGACGTCGTCGGCGAACAGCGCAAGGTGAACGTCGGCATGCTGCCCGAGGACGTCCGCCTGGAACCGGGCGACTGGATCGTCATCCACATGGGTTTCGCCATGGAGAAGGTGGACGAGGCGGGCGCCGAGAAGGCGATGGCCGGGCTGGAGATGATGGGGCGGTCGCGGACGGCCGACGACGACTGACGGCGCAGATCACCGCATCCCGGCCTCACGGACGTCCGGTGGTCCGGCGACGAAGTCGCGTGCCCGGTTCCAGCGGGCGTGGTAGCGCTCGCCGAATCGTGACCGGGCACGGGCCATCCGGCGCGGTTTGTTCGGGTAGCGGCGCATCGCCCACCAGGAGTCGGGTTTGGCGAGGCGGATGGCGCCGATGATCGCCACCGGCTGGAACACGATCCCCACGATCCCGGTGACGAACTTGCCCTTGAGCATGCAGATCACCGAGATGGCGAGAGAGATGGCCAGATAGCCGATCGACGACCACCACTCCGGGGTGCCGATCCGGCCGGTCACGAGTTCGGCGCCGCCGATCATAAGACCGGTGATCATGAGCGCGCAGAAGATCGCGTCCACCGACTTCCGGCCGGACGTGCTCCAGTACACGTCGTCGAGGTGCACCCACAGCGCGAACTCGTCGAAGGTGAGTGCGAGGCCCACTCCGAAGAGGGCGGCGAACACGTTGAGCGCAGTGCCCTCCGGGGTGGTGGCGATCAGTGCCAGCCCGGCCAGCGTCATGAACAGGATCCCGAAGACCTGGTGGTGCAGGTGCACTCCGCCGACGGTGATGTCGTTGATCAGCCCGCCCCCCGACTCCGCGCCGTCGTCCGTGGGCGCCGCTCCCGACCGCGACCGGATACGGCGGGTGATGGTCCGGGTGACGACGAACGTGACCAGGACCGCGAAGAACAACCACATCATGGGAAACAGGACCACTACCCGGCTGTCGCCTTCGGTGTCCACGACGATCTCGGCGAGAAGGGCCATCTCGACACTCCGTCAGGTGGGGGAAATCATCCTCTATCCGGGTATACACCCCGCTCGCGGACGGCGGACGAAGACTGGGTGTTCGTCCCTGGACTCGTCGACGGACGTCACGCCGGGAAGTGGTCCAAAGGACCGTGACCGACGGTCGCAGCCGTGGCGGTCCACAGGCGGGTGGGGTCGTACCAGTGGTCGCGGCCGATCAGGTCGAGATGTCGTTCGGTGAGACCGTGCCGGGCGCCGGCGGTCACCGCGTCGTCGAAGGTGAGACTCGTGGCGGGCAAACGGAGGCGGCCCGAGTCCGCGAGTGCCTGCCCGAGTTTGCGGACGGTCACCGGGTCGGGGTGGCAGGCGTGGAACACCTCGCCGTTGCGTGCGGGGTACTGCGCGGCGAGGGCGGCGAGGAGTCGGGCGAGGTCGTTCACCGCGATGATCGAGATCCGGGATCGTCCCTCGTCGACCCAGGCCCCCAACGTCTCGACGATCCGGATGAAGCCGGGGACGAACCAGCGGTCGCCGGGGCCGTGGACGAAGCCGGGCCGGACGACGCAACCACCCCGTTCGAGGACGCGGTGTTCGGCGGCCAGCCTGCTCGCGCTCAGCGCCGAGACGGGTGCGGGCGTGGCCTCGTACTCGCCGATTCCGCTGTGCGGTCCGGACCCGTACACGCCGATGGTGCTGACGTAGATCACCCGGCTGATGCCGTTCCGGGCCGCGGCGGCAAGCAGATTCTCGGTGCCCGCGACGTTGACGGCGACGCAGTGCGCCGGGTCGTTCCCGGTATAGGAGGCGGCATGGATCACGACATCGGCGCCGGTGAGCGCTGTTTCGAGGCTCGCCGGATCGGTCAGATCCGCCCGGGCCGACACGACGCCCGGAATGTCGGTGTGTGGAGGTGTGCGCGCCACCGCGGTGCACTGGATTCCGGCCGACGCCAGTGCCGTCACGGTGGCCGATCCGACGAAGCCCGTGGCCCCCACCACCGCGACACGGACCGGCGTGGAACGTGTTCGACCGCGGGCGGTCGCGGTCGACGCTGGTACCGTCTCTCCGGGCAATGGGCGCGTAGTCCGCGCTTTCATCGTCATCGTTCTTCTCTCGTGCGGCAGGGAAAGGTGTGAACGTGGTTCAGCAGGCGCGTGCTGCGGCGACCCGACAGCAGATCGTCCGCGGGGCGGCGGAGATGTTCGAGAAGTCGGGGTTCGAAGGAGCCAGACTCGGCAACATCGTCGAGAACGCCGGAATCACGAAGGGGGCCTTGTACTTCCATYTCCGCTCGAAAGAGGACCTGGCACGATTCATCATCGGTGAGCAGCACCGGATCTCCATCGCGTCGGTCGAGGCGATCGGCCGCGAGCAGGTGTCGGCGATCGAGCAGATCGTGATGCTCTGCCACGAGATGGCCCGGCAGATCGTGAACGACCCGATCGTGCGGGCCGGTATCCGGATCACCCTCGAACTCAGCGCCGACGACCAGGGCCCCGCCGACCCCTATCTCGACTGGATCAACAGTTGCGAGATGCTCGCCACGCGGGCCGTCGAGCAGGGAGATCTCCTCGCGGACATCGACCCGCCGAGGTTGGCCCGGTTCGTCATCGGCGCCTTCACCGGCGTCCAGACCGTCTCCCAGGTGTTGACGCAGCGCACGGACCTCGAACAACGTGTCGACGACATGTGGGGTTTCCTGCTCCCCGGGATCATGCCCGCGACCCGGCATCAGGACATCGCCCGGATCCGCCGGGCCCGCTGGACACCCGACGACGCCGACTAGCGCGCGCATGCGCTCACCGCGGTAGGGGCCAGCGCCGCGGTGCCTCGCACGACCGCCACTCCGCCCTGTACCAACGATCCGCGGATCGACAGCGCGCCGTCGTCCACCACGTCCAGCCGGATCGTGGCCCGCTCGTCGAGTTCGGCGAAACGGTGGAACGTGGCGCCCAGCGAAACGAGGTGCGCTTCCGGCACGTCGAGCCGGGCGCAGGCGGCCTGCCGGAATACCTCGAGCATCAGCATCCCGGGAATGTGATCACACGGATGGTCGAACAGCACGGGGTGCGCGTCGTCGATCCGCAACTCCCACTCGTTCTCGGAACACCGGGGACCCAGGACGACGTGCGCGTCGTCGACGTGACCGACCAGCCCCGCCGGGGCGGGTACGGGACACCACGGCGCCCCGATCGACCGCGGTCCGTGCTCACCCCACCGGGCCCGCGAGTACGCGGCCGGCGGAAACACTGCTGCATGACCCGTCGCGGTGCCCACGTCCTGTCCGCCGAGCCGGAACCGCAGGTCCACCCGGAAGGCGGACAGCGCCCCACCGCGGTACACGTGCTCGGACACAGCGACCTCGACGATCACGTCGGCTGCCGCGGCGCCCACCTCGAGCGCGCCGGGCACCGCCTGCACCCGGAGGTGCTGCATGACGAACCGGTTCGGCAGCGGAACGGAGAAGCGGGTATGTCCCAGGTAGATCGCGGTCTGCCGGAGCGTTTCCGCCAGCAGCATGGTGTCGTAGCGCCCACCCCGGGCGCGGTAGAAGCCGTGCAGGCGGGGCCACTGCGCGGCGAGCACGAACCGATCCGGTCCCGGTAGCGACACACAGTCGGTGAGGAAGACCTCGGCCACGGACTGGCGATGGACGTACCTGCGCGGCACGGTCCGCTCGAACGACATCGGGGGAAGCGCATCGGGCACCGGACGGGAAACTCGCGCCACAACCCCATCTCCCCACAGAACCGGTCGGCCCGATGCCGCGGACCCGCCGAACTATAGAACACAGACCGCGCGGTCTGTGATGTGGGGAGTGCGTCGTTACCGGCCCTTCAAGCTTCCGATCCGAAGCGACCCCGCGCTGCTGTCCTCGTCGAGTTCCTCCTCGACCTCCCGGACGTACTCCTGCGGATCTTTGTCCGAGGTGTCCACATCTTTCGTGGAACGGTGAACGAGGAAGTATTCGGCGAAGCGTCGCCCGAGCGACTCGCGAAGTTCTGCCGGGGCGGTCCGGAAATCTGCCAGCCCCTCGCGTTCCTCCTCGGCCATGTGCTCGTCGTTGGCCCGGCGCGTTCGGCCGACTTCCGCCCACCACTCCTCGGAGAGGATGGGGTATCCCGCCGCGGCTCGGACACCGTCGCGGATGTCGTTGTGGTCCCCGATCGCGTCGAGGGTTTCTTCCTCGGCGTCCTCCTCGCCGATGCGGAGAAGCTGGGGATAGAAGATTTCCTCTTCGGCTGCAGCGTGCAGATCCAAGCGTTTCGCCAACGGGGTCCACACCGCCTCGACGGCAGTGATGTCCACCCGGCGTCGAGCCTTCAGTTCGTCCAGTGCGGCGAACTGTCGTCGGAACCACTCGTGGTCGTCGAAAATCAACTCGATGATGTCAGGCATGATTCGATCCTTCGTTGCATCTCTTCCTCGGGCAAGGAATCCAGAATCAGGCGGCTTCGCCGCCCGTGCGCCTTTTTGGTAGCGCGAACAACCAAAAAGGCGCACGGGCGCGGAGCGCCTGTCATTCCCCGGTCGCGGCTTTGAGGTGCGCGGCAGAGGCGGCTTTGAGATGGGTGAGGTCGGAAGCGACCGTCGCGAACGTGTATCCCTCCGCGAGTCGCCGAGCCGCTACCGCACCGTCGGGGGTGTGGATGCCCGCCGCGATGCCTGCTGCCGCGGCAGCCTCACGGACGCGGGCCACGGCCGCCTCGAACTCGTCGTCGACGGTCGGATCGTTCGGGTGCGCACCACCCACGGCGAGGCGAAGGTCGGACGGCCCGACGTAGACCCCGTCGAGTCCGAGGACGGCGCAGATCTCTTCCACATTCGCCAGACCCTGCGGCGTCTCGATCATCACGACGACGACCGTGTCGCGGTTGGCATCCGCCGGGGTCGGGCCGATCCGCAGTTGTGAGCGCATCGGCCCGTACGAGCGAACGCCGGCAGGGGGGTACGTGGCGGCAGCAACGGCTCGGGCAGCTTCCTCTGCCGTATTCACCAGTGGAACGATCACTCCTGCCGCGCCGGCGTCGAGTGCCCGGCCGATCGGCGTCGGATCGTTCGACTCGACCCGGATCATGCCGACCGTTGAGCCTGAGGCATCGATGGCGGTGAGTCCCGCGACCATGCCGGAGTATCCGATCAGGCCGTGCTGGAGGTCGAGGGCGATGTAGTCCCAGCCGACGTGGGCGAGCCATTCCGTCGACACCGGGCTGTCGATCACGGACCAATAGCCGACGATCCGTTCCCGGCCGCGGAGGCGGGCGGCGAATTCCTGGGCGCTCATGAGGGCGATATCTCCTAGCGGTTGTAGTTGGGCATGGGTCCGCGCAGGGCGCTGCCCACTTCGTCGCACGCGTCGATCAGTTCGTCGTCGAGTGTGCCCTTCGCGACAGCGGCGATATTCGACTGCAGGTGCGCGACCTTGGATCCGCCGAGAAGGATCGGCCCCGCCGCCGGCTTGGACACGAGCCAGCGCAGAGCCAGTTCGGTGAGCGGGATCCCGGCCTTGTCGGCGATCACGGACAACTGCGTGATCGCATCGAAGATCGCGGTGTTCCAGTACCGCTCCTTGTACATCTGCGCCAATCGTGAATCACCGAAGCGTCCATCGGCAGGCTGGGCGTCGAATGAGTGACGCCCGGTGAGGAGACCGCCGCCGAGTGGGTTGTAGACCATTGTGACCAGTCCGGTGACCGCGGCGAATTCGACGTACTCCTCCTCGATCCGGCGGGCCAGCAGGTTGTACAACTGCTGGGCCACGATCGGGCGGGGTGCGCCGACGGCGTCGGCGGTGTGGTTCAGTTCGGCGATCTGCCAGGCCGCGAAGTTGGAGACACCGAGGGCGCGGATCTTGCCCTCCGACACGAGATCGGCGACGGTGGAGAGAGTGTCGGCGAGGGGTGTGGCCCGGTCGGGCTGATGGAGATAGAACAGGTCGACGTAGTCGGTGTCCAGTCTCTTCAGGCTCGCCTCGACGCTCGCCCGGAGGCCCGCGGGAGACAGCGGAGAGTTGTCGCCCGCGTCGGGGTGCGGCATTCCCGCTTTGGTGGCGAGGGTTATCCGGTCGCGACGCGTGCCCAGCAGTCGGGCGAGGATGCGTTCGGACTCTCCGCCGGCGTAGCCGTTGGCGGTGTCGACATGGGTGATGCCGGCGTCGAGCGCGGCGTCGACCATTGCGGCGGCACCGTCGAAGTCGACGGTGTCGCCGAAGGTCATCGTGCCGAGAACGAGTGAGGTCAGGTCGAGTTCGGGCATCAAGCTACTCCTCGGGATACGGTTCGGGGAACCTCGGTTGCGCCGGGTGGGCGCGAGACGATGTGACGGGGTTTGATCCCGACCATGGTGGTCGGATCCAGTGCGGCGGCGCGGAGGGCCTGGGTGTACGGCTCGGCGGGTCGTTCGAGAACGTCGGTGGTGGAACCGCTTTCGACCACCTGTCCGCGGGACATGACGATCACGGTGTCGCTGATCTCGCGGACGACGCCGAGGTTGTGGGAGATGAAGACGTAGGTCAGACCGGTGTCGTGCTGGATCTCGCGGAGGAGGTCGAGCACCTGAGCCTGCACCGACACGTCGAGCGCGCTGGTGGCCTCGTCGCACACGAGGAGTTCCGGTCCGCTCGCCAGAGCCCGGGCGATACCGATGCGTTGCCGCTGACCGCCGGAGAACTCGGCGGGCCGACGGTGGAGCGCCGTGGTGGGCAGGCCGACCTGATCGATCAGCGCCGCGGCCCTGCGGGCCCGCTCGGACCTGCTCCGGACGCCCTGGAGGCGGAGCGGTTCGCCGACGATGTCGATGGCGGTCAGGTGCGGGTCGAGCGATCCGTACGGGTCCTGGAAGACCATCTGCACGCGAGACCGGAAGGGGCGCAGCGCCTTCTCCGACAGTTGTGCGATATCGACATCGTCCACGAGGATGCGGCCGGACGTGGGGGTGAGTAGCCGGACGATCGCCTTCGCGATGGTCGACTTTCCGCACCCCGACTCACCGACGACGGCGAGCGTCGCACCCTTGTCCACGGAGAAGCTGACGGTGTCGACCGCGCGGAACACACCGTCGGGGACCGGGTATTCGACGACGAGATCTTCGACGGACAGTAGCGGTGCACTCATGTCGATGCTCCTACGGTCGTGGTGTAGTCGCCGAGCCGCGGCACGGCGTCGAGCAGCTTCTTGGTGTAGGCGCTGCGAGGATGGAGAACGAGGTCTTCGGCTCCGCCGTTCTCGACGAACCGGCCGTCCTTCATGACGTTGATGCGGTCGGACATCAAGCGGGCGACGCCGAGATCGTGTGTGATGACGAGCATTCCGACGCCGGTGCGCTCTTGCAGTTCGAGCAGCAGGTCGAGGATGCTCGCCTGCACGGTCACGTCGAGGGCGCTGGTGGGTTCGTCGGCGACGATCAGTTCGGGACCCGACGCGAGCGAGCAGGCAATCAGTACGCGCTGCAGCATTCCGCCGGACAGCTGGTGCGGGTACTTCCCGAGTTGTCCCGCCGGATTCTGGATCCGCACCTGCTCGAGGAGTTCCACGGCCCGCGCGGTTTCCTTCGACTTTCCGGTGATGCCGCTGTGGCGCACCGCCTCCCGAAGCTGGGACCCGATGGTGTGCACCGGGCTCAGCGCTGTCATCGGATCCTGCGGGATCAGGGCGATGTGCCGTCCCCGGACCTTCGCGAGCGCCTTCTTCTGTCCGAGGATGTCGCAGTCCTTGAACCGCACCGCACCCGAGAGGACGGCGAGGTCGTCGGGCAGCAGACCGAGGATGCCCATCGCGGTGGTCGATTTACCCGACCCCGACTCACCGATGATGGTCACGGTTTCGCCGGCGTCGATGCAGAAGGACACGCCGTCGACTGCGCGGATGACGCCCCGGGCGGTGATGAGTTCGATCTGCAGTTCGTCGACTCTGAGGAGGTTCCCCATGTCAGGCCTCTTCCTTCCGCAGCGAGATCCGGTGCAGGAGCCCGCGGCGCTTCTCCGGCGACCTCGCCGGGCGGTCGCGAAGCCCGTCGCCGAGCAGGTTCACGCCGATCACGAGCAGCACGATGACGAGGCCGGGGAGGGTCACGAGCCACCACGAGGTGGTGATGTAGTCCTGGCCGTCGGAGATGATCCGGCCCCAGGTGGCGAAGGGGCGTTGCGGTCCCGCGCCGAGGTAACTCAGTGCGCTCTCGAGGAGCACGGCCTGCGCGAGCAGCAGCAGGACGACGAGGGACGCCTGCTTGATGATGTTGGGGATCACGTGGCGCAACAGGATGGCGGTGCGTCCGAGTCCGAGTACCCGGGAGGCCGCCACATACGGCTTCTCGCGTTCGACGAGCACGAGTGAGCGGGTCAACCGGGCGATCTCCGGCCACTGGGCGATCGCGATGACGAACGTGATGACCGGGATCGACGGGCCGAACAGGGCGACGACGAGCAGCAGCATCATGAGGAGCGGCAGCGACAGCTGGGCCTCGATCAGCCTGCTCACGACGGTGTCCGTCCAGCCGCCGAGGTATCCGGCCAGTGCGCCGAGACACAGGCCGATCAGGCCGGATACGACGACCGCGAGAACTCCGATCGTCAGCGACACCTGTCCGCCGTAGAGGACGCGGGAGAGGAGGTCGCGGCCGAGCTGGTCGGTCCCGAAGAGGTGCCCGTCCGTGAGCGGTGGCAGGCGTCGCTGGGCGAGGTCGGTCGCGTCCGGAGAGGGCAGGGGAAGCACTTGCGCCAGTGCGACGGGCGCGATGACGGCGAGCGCGCAGATGGTGCCCACCCAGATCTTCACGCGGCTGTCGCGGGCGCGGCGGGTGGCACCGGCCCGTGCGATGTCCCGGGTGGTGACGGCGCTGGGCCGCTCCTGCGCCGGGGGATCGATGACGGTGGTCATTTACTCGTTCCCTTTCCGAGTCGGACGCGCGGGTCGAGAAGCGGATAGCAGAGATCGACGAGAAGCTGGACGAGGACGGCGAGCACCGCGGTCACCAGTACGGTGGCCTGGATGAGGGGGTAGTCCCTCGTCTCGAGTGCACGCACGACCAGCGATCCCACGCCGGGCCACGCGAAGACGACCTCGACCACGACGACGCCGTTGAGCATGGACGCGAACCGGGTGCCGAGAGCGGTCAGCACCGGGATCGCGGAATTCCGCAGGGCGTACCGCCAGATGAGTTCCCGCTCCGGGACTCCCCGCGAGCGGGCCACGGTCATGTACGGCGAGGTGAACGCGCCGACCATCTCGCGGCGGACCATGCGGGAGATCAGGGCGATCTGCAGGACGGCCACGGTCACGGTGGGCAGCACCAGGCTGGACCAGGTCGTGAATCCGGCTGCGGGAAAAATGGGGATCAGGACCGCGAACAGGGTGATGAGCATCAGTCCGGTCCAGAAGTCGGGCATGGACTGACCGGCGATCGTGACGACGTTGGCCCCGAGTTCGCGCCTCGTGTCGGCGCGGCGGGCCATCCACACGCCCAGCGGGATGGCCACCAGCGTCGTGAGCACGATCGCCGCGACGGACAGGGTGATCGTGTACGGCAGCCGGGCGAGGACGACGTCGAAGGCGGGCGCCTGGAACGAGTACGAGGTGCCGAGATCGAGGTGGATCAGGCCGCGGAGATACAGCAGGTACTGGGTGAACACGGACTGGTCGAGGCCCATGTCCGCCCTGATCCTGGCCAGATCCTCGGTGCTGGCCAGCGGGCCGGCCATCGAGTAGGCGGGGTCGCCGGGCGCCATCCGGATGAGGACGAACACGGTGGTCAGTGTCAGGAAGACGGCCAGCGCGCTCTGTGCGAGGCGTTTTGCGACGTAGCGGGGCATGGCCGCGGTCAGCACTTTCGGGACACGGGAGGTCGGGGTCCGGCGGGGAGCCGGTGATGCCGAGCCGGTGGGCTGGGCTGCAAATGCCGTGTCGGCGGCGTGCTGCGTCATGAGGTCACCGGCCGTTCGGTGTCTGCGTGAGGGGTCATCGTCGACCTTTCGATAACGCCGGCGATGGAGGTGTCGACACCGCGGCGTGTCGGGTACAGCAGCTTCGTTTGTAACTCAGCTCACAATCGCACTAATGCGCGTTGTGCGCAAGTCTTTGCCGGCATCTTGCGCATCTCAAGCAACTCTGAGTAGAGTTCGGTTGTGCCGGCGATCACATCGCCTGGTGGGCAACCACCTCGCGCCGTGCCTGATCGCTGCGCCCCATACCCATAGTCCCGAGAGGTCGATGATGACCAATTCTCTATTCGAACAGCGCTTTTCGAGGAGAACGCTGCTCAGGTCGGGTCTCCTGCTCGGAGCCGGCCTCACACTCGGATCCGCAGCGGGATGCGCGACGCCGACCGGAACGCCCGGACCGAAGACCGTGAGTCTGGCCCTCAACCGCTCGCTCGTGAGCCTCGACAACAAGCTGAACCAGTTCGATGCCGCGCTGACGGTGCAGCGGGGAGTGCGGCAGGCCCTTACCGAGATCGACCGGGACCTGCGACCCCAGCTGGTGCTGGCCGACCGATTCGAACTCGTCGCACCCACCCAGTGGTTCGTGCACCTGCGTCCCGGCGTCCGCTATTCGGACGGCACCCCGGTGCAGGTGCAGGACGTCGCGACAGCCCTGCAGATGTACAGCCAGGTCGACGGCTCGTTCGTCGGCGGATTCTTCCCCGAGTGGCCCACGGTCGAGCAGATCGACGACACCAGCTTCACCCTGAACACCCAGCGACCCGTCCCGGTCCTCGATTACCTCATGTCGAACATCCTCATCACCCCGGCGGCCGCGAACGTGCCGGAGGAACTGCAGTCCGGTGTGGGGACCGGACCATACGTCGTGACGGAGAGCGACCGCGGCACCGGAAATTACACCCTGGTGCGCAGCGAGAATTACTGGGGGACACCCGCGCTGATCGAATCGGTGCGCGTCCGCTTCGTTCCGGACGAGTCGAACCGCGTCGTGACGTTGCGGAGTGGGGAGGTCGACGTGATCGACTCCATCACCCCGGACGCGGCCGACCAGCTCGCCGGGCTGTCGGGTGTCTCGATCGATCGGATCGACGGCGTCCGACTGAATCAGCTCTTCTTCAACTTCCGAAAGCCGCAGGGGCACCCGCTGGCCGACGCTCGGGTGCGCAGGGCTCTGACATATGCGATCGACGGGCGGGCCCTCGTCGACCAGGTCCTGCAGGGCTCCGCCACCCAGTCACGCGGGGTTATTCCCCTCACCCTCGACGGTGCGGTCGAGACCGGCGAGTACAGCTACGACCCGGCCCGTGCCCGTGGCGAACTCGACGCCCTCGGTGTCCGCGATCTCGAGCTGAAGATCATCTGGGAGACAGGCGAGTTCGCGGCCGACACCGACATCATGGAGTCGGTGCTGCAGATGCTGTCCGCGGTCGGCGTGCGAACCACCCTCCAGCAGTTCGAACCCGGTGGCGACATCTCGCAGTGGCGGCAGGGCAAGGTCGGCGACTGGGACGTGCTGGGCAACGGCTTCCCGAGCCCGACCGGTCTGGCCCTGACCATCATGCAGGGCATGTACGCCGGCACGGCGGAGAAGGAAGCGACCCGGGACACCTATCACGGGTACATCTTTCCCGAGATCACCCGGACCATCACCCAGGCCTCGGAGGAGGCAGACGCCGTCCGGCGTGCCGAACTCCTCGCGGACGCGCAACGCCGGATCTGGGACACGTGCCCGTGCCTGTGGGCGTTCGTTCCGAAGGCGGTTCTCGCGCGCCGCTCACGCATCGACGGTGTCGCGTTGCGCCCCACGAACTCCTACGACCTCGGTGTTGCGGCGCTGCGTGCCTAGACGTGACGTGACCGCCACCGACAACTCGCCCGCCCCCGTTCACGCACTGGAGACGCAGATGACCACACCGAGTTCCGCAACCGATACCCGACTCCCCGACGGCGCCGTACGTGACATCGCCGAGGCGGGTCGGCGCGACGCCCTGCTTCCCGCACCGCAGGTGCAGAACCACGCGGCGAATCTCACCGTTCTGCCGGACGGATCGCTCGGGTGCGTGTGGTTCGCGGGCACCCAGGAGGGCGTTCCGGACATCAGTGTCTGGTTCTCCCGGCTCGCCCCGGATGCGGACGCATGGTCCGAGCCGGTGCAGCTGTCCGACGATCCGACGAGGTCGGAACAGAATCCCGTTCTCTACGTGACGAATACGGGAACCGTGTGGTTGCTGTGGACGTCCCAGCACGCCGGCAATCAGGACACGGCGCGCGTCATGCGACGCGTGTCCGCGGACGGCGGCCGAACGTGGGGCGAGGCGCATACACTGCTGCCGGAGACCGACGCCGGTGGTGTGTTCGTACGACAGCCCGTGGTCGCACTCCCGACCGGGCGGCTTCTGCTTCCCGTGTTCCACTGCGTCCGTATCGAGGGCCGCAAGTGGGTCGGCGATCGCGACTACAGCAGCGTGATGATCTCCGACGACCACGGCGAGTCCTGGCGCGAGGTGGTCGTGCCGGGCAGCGTCGGCTGCGTGCACATGAACATCGGCCGCCTCGCCGACGGCACCCTCGTGGCCCTCTACCGCAGCCGCTGGGCTGACTCGATCTACCGCAGCGTCTCGACGGACGACGGCGATACCTGGACCGAGCCGGAAGCCACCGAGCTCCCCAACAACAACTCGTCCATACAGTTCGTCGTGCTCCCGGACGACCGTCTCGCCCTGGTATTCAACGAATCCAGTGCAGCGAACGCCACCGCGCGGCGGACGTCCCTGTACGACGAGATCGACGACGACGGCCTCGCCGACGGAGTGCCCGAACAGGCAGCCGCGGAGCCGGAGCCGCTCGACGACGGCGACAGCCGCAGCGCGTTCTGGGGTGCACCTCGCGCCCCGATGACGCTGGCGATGTCCGAGGACGGTGGCCGAACCTGGCCGACCCGCCGCGACATCGAGATCGGCGACGGGTACTGCCTGTCCAACAATTCTCGCGACGGACTGAACCGCGAATACTCGTACCCCAGCATCGCCGCCGGACACGACGGCGTCCTGCACGTGGCGTTCACCCGATTCCGGCAGGCGATCGAGTACGTCGAGCTCGATCAGGGCTGGCTGGCCGACGGGAGCCGGTCGTGACGGACGGCGACTCGAAGAGGGCCGTCGTGACCGGGGCCAGCTCCGGCATCGGCGCTGCCACCGCCCGGCACCTTCTGCGCGACGGGTGGTCGGTCACGGGATTCAGCCGACGCGACCCCGGCATCGACGACGACCGATTCTCCTGGACGGCCGTCGACCTGGGCGACCTCGACGCACTGTCGGAGCAGGCGGCCGCCGTCGGCTCGGTGGATGCCGTCGTGCACGCCGCCGGCCTGCAATCCTCCGCGCCTCTCGGGAAGCTGCAGGTCAACGACGGCCTGAAGATGTGGCGGATTCATGTCGCAGCCGCCGAGGTTCTCGTCAACGCACTTGCTCCGTCGATGCGCGATGGCGGCCGGGTGGTCCTGGTCGGCAGTCGCACGATGTCGGGAGCGGCGGGCAAGAGTCAGTACGTCGCCACCAAGTCGGCGCTCGTGGGGATGTCGCGGTCCTGGGCCGCGGAGTTGGTGGACCGGGCGATCACGGTCAACGTGGTCGCCCCGGGCCCGACGGACACCCCGATGCTGAACGATCCGGCACGCACGTCTACGCCTCCGCGAGTTCCACCGCTGGGGCGATTCATCACCCCGGACGAGGTGGCCGGGCTGATCGGATTCCTGCTGGGCCCGCACGGCGGGAGCATCACGGGTCAGGCGATCGTGCAATGCGCGGGAGCCTCGCTGTGAACAGTCTGCGCGAAATGCGCATTACTGTTACCATCAAATGCACGAAACGCGCATTAACTCGGGCGGAGGCGGCATCATGAGACCGAAATCGATCGGATCCCATCCGACCGTCGCGGTCTTCGCCGACGACCTGTCCGGCGCGGCCGAGGTGGCGAGTGCGTTCCTCGGGCGGAGTGCACCCGTGTCGCTGCTTCTCGGTGCCGCCGAAACGTACGAACCGGGTGCAGTCGTCATCGCGGATCTCGACACCCGATCGATGAGCCCGGACGACGCGGCCCGCACGGTGCGACACGCGATCGCTCGAGTTCCGTCCGACGCACTGGTGGTGAAGAAGATCGATTCACTTCTCCGCGGAAACATCGGGCCCGAGGTGGGAATCCTCGCTGAAACCGGCCCGGTGGTTGTGGCCGCAGGCCTGCCGGCGCTTCACCGGAGCGTCCGCCACGGCGTGGTCCACGTCGGAGCGACGCCGCTCCATCGGGCCGGGGTGTGGTCGGCGGAATTCACGCCGCCGCCGGAGTCGATCGCCGAACTGTTTCCGGACAGCCTCACGCAGTGCGTGAACCGCGGTCCCGGTGTCGAAGAGGCGCTCACCCGCGCGGCGTCAGTCGGTGCCATCGCGGTCTGCGACGTCGAGACCGACGAGGATCTCGACTCGATCGTCCGCGCCTGCCGGGCAATCAGCGGAGTGCGACTGGTCGGGACTTCCGCTCTCGCGGCGGCGGTGGCGCGGACGCTGCCACTCGGGCACGTCCCGACGACTGGGGCCGGGCAGGCGGAATCCGTCCTGATAGTCGTCGGGACTGCAGAACCCGTTGCCGTACAACAGGTTGCGTCGCTGGTTGCCGATGGAGTCCGGCACGTTCCGGTCGAGGCGACAGAACTTCTCCGCGGCGAGGTGGACACGACCCGACTCCGGCTCGCTCTCGACGACGGCCACGCTGTCGTCACTGTCACCGGAGACGTGGACCCGTCGAACGCCCGCACGTTGTCGGCAGCACTCGGCCGGTTGGCCGGAGCCGTGCAGCGTGACCGCAGACCCGACCTCGTGCTCACAGGCGGTGAGACGGCGCGTGCCGTCGTCGACGCATTGGAGATCACGTCACTCCGGCCGGTCCATGAAGTGCACCACGGCGCGGTCGTCTCCCTGGCATCCGATGGACGGCGCGTCGTCACGAGGCCCGGAAGCTTCGGCGACGAGACCAGTCTCTCCGCGATCGCGGCCTACCTGCGCGGCGATCAGCCGCCCACCCATTCCCCCACACAGCGAGGACCTCACATGACAGCGTCAACTGATACCGCGAACCTTCCCGTCGTTGCCGTCACCATGGGCGACGGCGCCGGAATCGGCCCTGAGGTGATCGTCCCCGCCTTGCTGGACGAGGCCACCCTGTCCTGGTGCACGCCGATCGTCATCGGCGACGCGAAGCGGCTGCGTCTGGCGGCGAATGTGCTCGGCATCGACGTCGACATCGTGACTGTCGAGTCGGTCGCGGACGCGCAGTCGATACCCGGGCGCGTCAACGTCATCGATCTCGACCTCCTCCCCGACGATCTGGCGTGGGGCGAACTGTCTCCGGTCGCCGGTCACGCGGCATACGAGTACATCCGGGTCGCCAGCGAGCTCGCGGTGCGGGGGGAGGTGCAGGCCATCTGCACGGCCCCGCTCAACAAGGAGGCGCTGCACGCCGCCGGGCACATCTTCCCGGGGCACACGGAACTTCTCGCGCACCTCACCGGCACCGAGGAGGTGTCGATGATGCTGTCGACGCCCAAGCTGAAGGTGATCCACGTGACCACCCACATCGGCCTGCTCGACGCTGTCGCGAAGATCGAACCCGGGCTCGTCGAGCGGACGATCCGGCGTGGGCACGAGGCGCTGGTGCGCTCCGGAATCCCGGAGCCCAAGATCGGGGTGTGTGGCATCAACCCGCACGCCGGCGAACACGGGTTGTTCGGCTACGGAGAAGAAGAGCAGAAGATCATTCCGGCGGTCGAGGTGCTGAAGGCGGACGGCATCGACGTGCACGGACCCTTGCCTGCGGATACCGCATTCTTCCTCGCGGGACGCGGCGACTACGACCTCATCGTGGCGATGTATCACGACCAGGGGCACGGGCCGGTGAAGGTCCTCGGCATCGAGGCAGGGGTCAACATCACGGTGGGACTGCCCGTCATCCGGACCTCCGTCGACCACGGCACCGCCTTCGACATCGCGGGCAAGGGTATTGCGGAGGCCGGTAGTATGGTCGAAGCTCTTCGTCAGGCTGCCGAATTGGCAACCAGCACAGCGGTTGTGAAGTAGGGGGACGAGACATGGCGGTTCGCGAGTCGGAAGCACGCCGATCCGAGATCGTGCGACTGGCCCGGTCGAGCGGGTTGGCCAGTGTCGACGACCTGTCGGCGCAGTTCGGTGTCACCGCCTCCACTATCCGGCGGGACCTGAGCCAACTGACGTCCCAGGGTCTGATCGCCCGGACCTACGGTGGCGCGATCGCGCTCGACCCCCATCAGGAATCGTCACTCCGTCAGCGCGCTCTCGAGGGTTTCGACGCGAAGCGCGCGATCGCGGAATGGGCCGCGAGCCAGGTCCGGCCGGGCGAGACCATCCTGCTCGACGCCGGCACCACCGTGGGTGCGATGGGGGAATTTCTCCGTGAGATCGACGGCATCACCGTCATCGCGGCCGGTCTGACCGCCCTCGAATCGCTGGCCGACGCGGACTCCGTGCGGGTCGAGTGCATCGGCGGCACACTCCGCCACCTCAGTCAGGGGTTCGTCGGACCGTTGGCCGAGGCCACGCTCCAACGCGTCACGTTCGATCGCGCGTTTCTCGGCGCGGACGCCGTCACCGCGGATCTGGGGATCTGTGAGGCAGAGCTGGAGCAGACGCGCCTCAAGGAGATCATGATTGCCCGCGCCGACCAGGTGTACGTGCTCGCGCACGCCGCGAAGCTCGGGCAACGCCCGTTCCACGCGTGGGCGCCGATCCCTCCGGGAACCACGATCGTCACCGACGACTCGGCCGACACCGGGGAGACGGCGTCTTTCGAAGCCGCGGGGATGCGGGTGGTGCGCGTCTGACGCAGGACGACGGGACTTATCGCTTGTCCTTCTTCGCTTGCCGCCGTGCGCCTGCGGCGATGGTGGATGCTTCGAACTTCTTGCGGCCGGAGGATTTCCGGGTGGCGTCGACGCGCGCCTTGCCGGACGAGCCGACCTTGCCGTCGCTGTCGCCGAGCCCGCTGAAGGACGGGGCGTCGCTCCGGGCGCGGGCGAGTCGCGCGTCCTTCAGGTCGCGTGCGCTTGCACGGGCAGCCGTCGCCAACTGGCCGCTCACCCTGCTCAGCGCTGCCTCGAAGACTTCCACCTTGTCGGCATTGCGCTTGTTGGCCGCCTTACCGGCTCCGCGCGCGCCCTTGTCCGCGACCGTCGCCGCGCCTTCCTGGCGGTACAGCTTCACGTGCTTGTTGCGGGCACGGCGGACGCGGGTGTGCAATTTGATCAGCTTGTCCTCGTCCAAGTCGGCCATCTGAGCCTTCTTGGTCTCGCGGATCAGGACGAACTCTTCTTCGGACAGCGAGTTCAGAATCTTCTTCATGTCGGCTCCGATCCGGCCACAGGCCGTGGGTTCCAGTCATGGTAGCTGGGAAACGTTCGTGTCGGTCCGTTTCCGCGAGGACGGGGTCGCCTGCCGAAGCAGACGCTGATTGGTCTGTGCAAGTTGCCATTCCGTCTGCTCGCGCAACCGGTCCACCCGATCGGGGGCGAGACGGTCGCACACGAAATCCCAGTGCACCGCCACCTGGTCGCCCACGGTGAGGTCGTTCACGAAAGCCCCCTCGGGCACGCGGTAGTCGGCCGGGTCGTCCTGCTCGGCCCCGAGCGACAGCCGGGTGCCGTCCCACGACAGGCGGCGCGACCGGACGACGGCACGATCGTGATCGAGACCGACCACCTCACCCCAGCGGATGCGGCACGAGTCGAGAACCTGCAGCGGCTGCGGCATCCCGGTGTCCAGTAGTCGCGACCACGGGTACACGCCGAACACGTGAAAGTTGTGGGTGGGGGCCGCCTCCCCGAGCAGGTCCTCGGTGAGGTGCTTCCAGTAGTGGCCGGCCTGCGACGCGAGGCGGGCGAGCAGTGCCGCGCCGAACTCCGCGCGATCGATGCGGCCCGAGAGTTCGTCCGAGGTCCAGTAGGCTCGAACAACCCTCTCGTCCAAGGGGTCCGGGATTCCGGCGAGCTTGGCGATCACCTCCTGGTACGGCCAGGCACCGCTGAACTGCTTCGCCAGCGCCACCACGTCGGTGTCCGGCGCCCCACCGCACGCGACCGCCTGTAGTCGCTCAGAGCCGGGAGGGCCGCAGTAGCCCAGGGCATTCGGGGCGTGCGCGTAGTGCGCGAACACACGGTGCCCGGACGGCATCGTGTGTTCGCGCGGCATCACCGGTCAGCCTCGCTGACCCAGCAATTGCGCCGTCTCGCGGTGGAGCCGGCCGAAGTTGTAGTACGCGGCGCACGCGCCCTCGGGGGACACCATGCACGTGCCGATCGGCGTCTCCGGTGTGCACGCCGTCCCGAACACCTTGCATTCCCACGGTTTGATGACGCCCTTGAGGACCTCACCGCACTGGCACGCCTTCGGATCCGCCACCCGCACACCCGGCATCGAGAACTTCTCCTCGGCGTCGAACTCGGCGTAGTTGCGGTGGACCTTGAGCGCGCTCTGCGAAATGAAACCGAGCCCACGCCATTCGAAGTGCGGCCGCAGTTCGAACGTCTCGGCCATCAGTTTCAGTGCCTGCACGTTGCCCTCCGCGCGCACCACCCTCTTGTACTGGTTCTCGATCTCGCAGCGGCCCTCCCGGATCTGCTGGAGCAGCATGTGCACCGACGCGAGGATGTCGAGTGGCTCGAAGCCCGCGACCACCATCGGTTTGCCGTACGCCTCGGACACGAACCGGTACGGCCGCAGTCCCACCACGGTGGACACGTGGCCCGGGCCGAGGAAGCCCGACAACCGCAGGTCGGGGGACTCGAGGATCGCCTTGATCGGCGGCACGATCGTGACGTGATTGCAGAACACACTGAAGTTCTTCACGCCCAGCGCCCGCGCGCGCACCAACGTCACCGCGGTGGACGGCGCCGTCGTCTCGAACCCGACGGCGAAGAACACCACCTGGTGGTCGGGATTGTCGAGCGCCACCTTCAGCGCGTCCAGCGGCGAGTACACGAAGCGGACGTCCGCGCCGCGGGCCTTGGCCTCGATGAGATTGCCCTTGGATCCGGGCACCCGCATCATGTCGCCGAACGTGGTGAAGATGACGCCGGGCTGTTCGGCCAGCCACATGGCGTCGTCGACACGGCCCATGGGGATGACGCAGACCGGACATCCCGGTCCGTGCACCAGTTCGACCGATTCCGGCAGGAGATGCTCGATGCCGTGACGGTAGATGGTGTGGGTGTGCCCGCCGCACACCTCCATGAACTTGAACTCGTCGCCACGGGCCAGTTCGGTGATGGATTTGACCAGGGCGCGAGCTGCCGCCGGGTCCCGGAATTCGTCGACGAACTTCATCCCTGTTACCTCGTTCTTGCTGTAGTCACGCGATTTCGGACGAGTTGAACGCGTCGATCTCGTTCACGTAGTCGGCGCCCATCTTCTGCACCTGATCCAGCGTCAGCTGCGCCTCGATCTCGTCGATCTTCGCCATCGCGAAACCGACGTGCACGAGCACCCAGTCACCGACGACGAGACCTTCTTCGGCGAGCAGTCGCACACTGATCGTTCTCTGGACGCCGTTCACGTCCACTTTGGCCAGATGCTGTTCGGCGTCGACGATGTCGACCACCTGACCGGGTATCCCCAGACACATCGTGGTTCTCCTTCTCGGGCTGTTCTTCAGCAGATTCGGGGGAGCGGGTCACCGACGAGCATGTCGACGATCCGGCTGCCGCCGAACGAGGTTCGCAGTGCGACGATGCCGGGCGGTTCGGCCAGGATCTCGCCGACCACGGTGGCATCGGCTCCCCTCGGGTGGGCTCGCATCGCCGCGACGGCCGCATCCGCCTCGTCCGCCGCGACGACGGCGACGAACTTCCCCTCGTTCGCGACGTACAGCGGGTCGATGCCGAGCATGTCGCAGGCGCCCAGCACCTGCGGCTCGATGGGCAGGGACTGCTCGTCCACGATCACGGCGAGCTGGCAGGCGTGAGCGAGTTCGTTGCACACGGTGCCGACGCCGCCGCGGGTGGCGTCCCGCATCCACCGCGTCGACGGGGCCGCCTTCAGAAGCGTCTCCACCAGCGCGTTCACCGGGGCGGTGTCGGAGGCGATGTCGGCCTCGATGGCGAGGTCACCGCGGGCGAGCATGACCGCCATGCCGTGGGCGCCGATGGTTCCCGACAACAGAACCTTGTCGCCGGCGCGCACGAGATCGGCCGACAGCCGCCTGCCCTCCGGGATGACACCGACACCGGCGGTGGAGATGTAGACGCCGTCGGCGGCGCCCTTGCCGACGACCTTGGTGTCGCCGGTGACGATCTGCACGCCGGACAGGACGGCCGCCTCGCTCATGTCGGCGACGATCTCCCGTAGTTCGGCGATCGGGAAACCCTCCTCGATGACGAACGCCGCGGACAACCACTGCGGGCGCGCACCGGACACGGCGAGATCGTTCACGGTCCCGTGCACCGCGAGATGCCCGATGGAACCGCCGGGAAAACGCAGTGGCTGAACCACGTACGAGTCGGTGGAGAACGCGAGCCGCTCACCCGAGGGCATGGTGAGCGCGGCCGCGTCACCGAGTTGCTCGAGTTCCTCGTTGCGGAACGCCTCGACGAACACCGCGTCGACGAGGGCCGCCGACGACTTCCCGCCCGCACCGTGAGCGAGGGTCACCACCTCGTCCAGCAGCCGCGGCCGGCGTTGCCGGAACTTGTCGATCCGCTCGAGGACCCGGTCTTCGCGTTCCGCCGAGGTGGCCGGTTCGGTGGTGCTCATGAAGCCTCCACGGAGTTGGGAGCGGGCCGCGTCATGTGTTCCTGGGCCACCGACCACAGCCGGTACCCGAGCATCGCGTGGCTCTCCTGGATCCGGTGGATGCTCTGCGAGTGGACGGTGTAGCAGAAGTCGAGTTCGCCGGCGGACGCCATCGCCGCCATCCGGCCGCCCTCGTGCCCGGCGAACCCGATGGTCAGCAGCCCCCGCTGTTTCGCCTCGGTGAGCGCGGTCATCAGGTCGTCGGAGTTGCCCGACGTCGACAGTGCGATCGCGACGTCGCGGTCCCGGGCGTGCGCGATGATCTGCCGCTTGAAGATCAGATCGAAGCCGACGTCGTTGCCGAGCGCCGTCACCACCGCCTGATCGGCGGCGAGCGACCACGCCGCCACCGGGCGTCCGCGGGCGGGACGGCTGAACAGCGATGCCAGCGTGGCGGCGTCGGTAGAGCTGCCACCGTTGCCGAACGTGTAGAGCCGGCCGCCGCGACGGAACCTGTCGGCCATGTCGATGCCGGCAGCCATCAGGCCGTCGCCGTACTCGTCGAGGGACTCCTTCTGCAGGCGAGCGCTCTCGGCGGCCTTCCCCCGCGCGGAGGCGGCGAGGTCGTCGAGGAGGCTCTGGGCGTCGGTTTCCTCCGAGTCGATGAACGGGTAGAGGAAGCTGGTGCTCTCCGAGTCGTGTGTCGTCATCGGTTCGCCTCCTGACCGGCGTCGTCGAGTCGCGTGATCGCGGCACCCGCGTGCACCAGGACGAGGTCGTTGGGCTGGACGTCGCCGAGGACGCTGACGTCCACCCACTCCTCACCCGCGGCGGTGCGGACCAGGGCGGGTCCGAGCGGTTCGGCCGGCTCGATCACCACCTCACCGAGACGCCCCTCGTCGCTGCACGTGACGCAGACCGTCTCGTCGCACTCCTCGGCGTCGGGCTTCAGCAGTCCCGAGTGCTCGAAGCAGACGTGGGTGAGTTCCCACAGCAGGTGGTACATGAGGACGAACCGCCCGGTGGCCGGGACCATCGGATCCTCCGAGTCGACCCAGAGGATGTGGTTCGCCGCACCGGCCGGAGGTCGGGGGCCTGCCCCGATCCACAGCGTCATCGCGCCCCACGCCGGTGCGCGGCGCATCGCGTCGACGACGGCGGGTTCGTTCGCCGACGCCACGGCCAGCAGGATGTCGCCGGGCCTGCTCGCCACCCGGGCCTGCGCCACCGGATCGGGTTCGACGAGTGCCACCGACGGCAGCGCCCGTTTGCCCATGATCACGGGATGCACGAATTCGACGGCGACGTGATGGGCGTGCGGTTCCCACTGGGGTGAGATCACCCAGAGCGTCGCGCCGTCATGGAATCTGCGGGCGAGTGACAATGCTGCGGCGGCGAGATCCGCAGACAGGTCCGTGTCGACAAGGTGCCCGCCCGCCTCTGCGGTGGTGGTCATTCACTAGCTCCCGTCCCGGACCGGCCGGTCGGGGGCTGCCGACGTCACGGTCCGCGCATGGTTGCCGCGGCACCGATCACCGCCTGGCCGAGGGAGAGTCCTCCGTCGTTGGGAGGCACCCGGTGGTGGGTGAGGACTCGATAACCGCTGCTCTCCCAGTGTGCTCTCACCAGTGCGAGGAATAAACGGTTTTGAAAGACTCCTCCGGTGAGTCCGATCGTCGACGCGCCGGTCGCGGTGGCGGCCCGGTCGACGAGGCGGGCGGTGGCGGCGGCGAGGGCATGGTGGAAGCCCAGTGCGAGCGCAGCGGGCGGGGTCCCGTCGCGGAGTCCGGCGACCAGTCCGGACACCAGAGGAGGCAGCCTGAGCTGGTCGTTCTCCACGTCCATGGCCAGGGGAGCCGGGTGGAGGGCGGTCCGGGCGAGGGCCTCGAGTTCGATGGCGGCCTGCGCCTCGTAGGTGACCCGGTGCCGGACCCCGAGCAGCGACGCGACGCCGTCGAACAGGCGGCCCGCGCTCGTCGTCCTGACACAACCGAGACCCGACTGCAGTTGCGACTCCACGGCCGCGCGTTCCGCGGTGGGGATCGCCTCCACGCACGGCAACCCGTCGACGTCGGTGATCCCGCACTCGTGCAGCAGAGCCAGCGCCACCCGCACCGGATTCCGGACGGCGGCGTCACCGCCCGGCAACGAGAAGGGCTGGATGTGCCCCACCCGCCTCGTGTCGAGGATGTTCGGGCCGACGAGGAGGAGTTCGCCGCCCCACACGGTGGTGTCGCAGCCGTACCCGGTCCCGTCGAACGCGACACCGAGCACCGTCGTCCCGACCAGTCCGTGTTCGGCCATCAGCGACGCGACGTGCGCGTGGTGGTGCTGCACGGTGAGCAGGGGGACGCCGGTCCTGTCGCTGTAGCGCCGGGCCCAGTGGTGCGTCGAGTAGCCGGGGTGCCGGTCGGCGACCACCGCCTCCGGGGTGATGCCGTGCAGATGCGTCAACTGCCGCACCGACGTCTCGAAGGCGCGCTGACTCTCCAGGCTGCCCATGTCGCCGAGGTGCGCCGAGCAGAACGCGTAGTCCTGCCGGGTCAGGCAGAAGGTGTTCTTGATCTCCGCGCCCACCGCGAGGATCTCCGGGCCGTGCGCGGGGAGCACGACGGGCAGCGGTGCGAATCCGCGCGAGCGGCGGATCGGCAGCACCGCCCCGGCCTCGACCGCGAGCACGGAATCCTCGCAGGGCACCGCGATGCGGCGGTCGTGCATCAGGAACACGTYGGCGATGTCCGCCAGTCGAGTGCGGGCGTCGTCGTTGTCGAAACAGAGGGGCTCTCCGCTCAGGTTGCCGGACGTCATGACCAGCACCCGCGGAGGGTCGACGTCGCTGCCGGGGGTTCGGGTGAACAGGAGATGGTGCAGCGGAGTGTAGGGGAGCATCACGCCGAGGTCGTCGATCCCGGGCGCGATGCCGTCGGCAACCGGCGCAGTGTTCTTCTTGTGCAGCAACAGGATCGGCCGTGCCGCGTGTCGCAGCAGGGCGCTCTCGGGCTCGGAGATCTCGCACAACTCGGCGGCGGCGGACAGGTCCGCGGTCATCACCGCGAACGGCTTGTCCGGGCGGTGCTTGCGCGCCCGCAGAGTCTCGACGGCGGTGGGGTCGGCGGCATCGCAGACGAGGTGAAATCCGCCGAGGCCCTTGACCGCCACGATCCGGCCGTCCCGCAACGCCCCCTGCACCGCGGTGAGGACGGCGTCGTCCCCGTCGATCCGGTGCCCGTCGACCTCGGCGAACAGGTGCGGACCGCAGTCGGGGCAGCACACCGGCTGGGCGTGGAACCGTCGATCCGCGGGGTCGCGGTACTCGGCGAGGCACGCGGCGCACAGCGGAAACTCGGCCATCGTGGTGTTGGGCCGGTCGTAGGGCAGGTCGGTGATCACCGTGAACCGGGGGCCGCAGTTGGTGCAGTTGACGAACGGATGGCGAAACCGCCGATCGTGCGGATCGGCCAGTTCGCGAAGACAATCCGCGCACGTCGCCACGTCCGGCGACACCAGCGTCCGCGCGCCGGGGACGTGCCGGCTGTCGATGATCCGGAACGACTCGTCGCCGCGCACCGGAACGGGCTGAGTGGTCGCGTCGACGATCACGGCCATCGGCGGCGCGTCCGTGCGGAGCCGGCGCACGAACTCGGACACCGACGCCGACTTGCCCTCTATCTCGATGAACACGCTGACGTCGTCGTTGCCGCAGTGGCCGTGCAGTCCCAGGTCGTCGGCCAGTCGCGCGACGAACGGGCGGAAGCCGACCCCCTGCACGACCCCGTGGACCGTGATGCGCGATCGTTCGACCGTCATCCTCGGATGATTCCCCCGTCGAGGTGCGGGGCGCAAGAGCCCGCCTCGCGGCGGGCAGCCGCACAGACGCACCCTTTCTCGGTTCACGCACTCGAAATTGCGCCTGAATTCGTGCGCGGGAGCCGAAAAGGAGTGCGGCTGCCGGATTACTCGCCGTCGACGGAGCGTGCGCCGGTGACGGCGTCGATCAGCCCGTAGTCGCGCGCCTCGTCGGCGGTGAGGATCCGGTGGTCCCGCATGTCGCCGATCACCGTGTCGACGGGACGCCCGCAGGAGTCGGCGATCCGCTGCTGCAGCCTCCTCAGCTGCTGCTCGTGGTGTTCGGCGGCGACGGCGACGTCCGACGCCGGACCGGTGCAGGACGTCTGCGGTTCCCGGAGATGGAACGTGGCGTGCGACGCCGACGTCCGGCGGTCGGCGGGCGCGAGGAGGGCGATCGCCATTCCCCGGACGTCGCCGCGGCAGTGGATGTGCAGCGGGACGCCCATCAGATCGAGGGTGTCGAGGAGGACCGCGGCCGCGTCGATGTCGGCGTCGACGCCGTGCAGCCACAGCTGGACCTCCCCGTCGTCCGAGGCGTCGAGCAGTGCCAGCGACGCCGCCGCGCGGTTGGTGGCCTCGGCGTCGAGCCTGCCGGTCAGCGACACGATCCGTTTGTCGAACAGGCGCTCGGCCAGCCAGTCGGGACCGGGAGCGGGAGCGGGCACGGACGTGACGGGCATCGGGGCGGGCGGCTGCCGGGGGTCCGGCTGCCAGGGGGTGTGAAACGGCGGGACCGGTGGTGGGGTGGGTGGTGGCCAGATCATGGTGATGACTCCCGGTGCGCTGAGATCGTCCAGTCGACCGTCCGGCCCACGGCCTCCGCATACCGTTCGAGCGTCGACAGGCGGGGGTCGACGTCGCCGCGTTCGAGCCGTGCCACGGCCGATTGCGACGTGCCCATGTGGGCGGCGATCTCCGTCTGCGTCAGGCCGCGCTCGCGGCGAGTGGTGACGAGCTCGTCCAGCAGCGCTCGACGCCGATCGGACAGGTGCTCCAGTCCGGGAAAAGACGTGCGTCGAGGGGTGGTCGACATACCATCGATGGTATCTCGAAAACGGTATATACGGAGGGGTGCTCATGGCGAAGGTTCGTGCCGCCGTCATCGGCGGYGGCATCATCGGTCTGGCGGTCGCCCGGGAACTTCTGCACCGCATGGACGCCGTCGAGGTGACGCTGTTCGAAAAGGAGACCCGGGTCGCGGCCCACCAGACCGGACACAACAGCGGCGTCGTCCACGCCGGCCTGTACTACCCGCCGGGCAGCCTCAAAGCGCGCCTGTGCCGCCGTGGTGTCACCCTCCTGCAGCAGTACGCGGAGGACAAGGGTGTGGCCTACGAGGAATGCGGCAAAGTGGTGGTCGCCCACGACTCGTCCGAAGTTGCGCGGATGGACGCCATCTTCGACAGAGCGGTCGCCAACGGGGTCCCCGGCATCCGCAAGGTTGCGGGGGAGGAGATCCCCGAGATCGAACCGCACGCACGCGGAGTCGCCGCCGTGCACTCGCCGCACACCGCGATCATCGACTACGTGGCGGTCGCGGAGGCTCTCGCCGCGGACATCGCCGCCGCGGGCGGACGCGTGCTCCTCGGCCGGGAGGTCGTGGGCCTGGACAGCCGGACCGCGGAAACGGTGGTCACCACCCGGAACGGCAGCGAGGTCTTCGACCTGGTGGTGACGTGCGCGGGACTGCAGTCCGACCGGGTGGCACTGATGTCGGGTGAACCGCGATCGCCTCGCGTGGTGCCCTTCTTCGGCGACTACTTCCTGCTCGAGCCCGAACGGTCCTCGCTCGTGAAGGGGCTGATCTACCCGGTTCCGGATCCGCGGTACCCGTTCCTCGGGGTCCACCTCACCAAGCGAATCGACGGGCGAATCATGCTCGGACCGAACGCCTTTCTCTCCTTCGGGCGGGAGGCGTACGACCGTCGGGGGTGGTCGGCGGCGGACGTGGTGTCGGCGGTCGGGTTTCCCGGGTTCTGGCGGTTCGCCGTGCACAACACCGCGGCGGCGGTCCGCGAGGCCCGCACCGTCCTCAGCACGGGCCAGTTCGTGAAGGAGGCGCAGAAGTACGTGCCCGACGTGTGCCGCTCCGACGTCACCCGCGGACCCCGGGGCATCCGCGCTCAGGCGATGAACGCCGACGGCAGCCTCGAGGACGACTTCGTCATCACCGGGTCGGAACGCGTCGTTCACGTCCGGAACGCGCCCTCACCGGGTGCGACGTCGTCCCTCGCCATCGCCGAACACGTCGTGACGGAAGTTCTGGCCCGCCGGGTCTAGCGCCTGCGGAGCTGGAGCGTGAAGCCCTCGGGCATGAGGGTGAGGCGCTCGGCGACCTTCAGTCGATAGTCCGAGTCGCCCACGATGTCGTAGCGCCGCAGGATCGTGCCGAGAACCAGGACCGCCTCGTGGAGGGCGAACTGTCGTCCGATGCAGGCGCGCTCGCCGGTCCCGAACGGCTTGTACACGTGCGCGGGCCGGGACCGGATGCGCTCGGGGAGGAAATGGTCGGGGTCGAACGCCTCGGGATCGTCACCCCACACGGGGTCGCGGTGCAGGGCGGGGATGAGGACGAGCACCCAGTCGCCGACCTTCATCGGGTACTTGCCGACGAGGGTCGTGTCGACGGTCGCCTCCCTGCCGTACGCGGGGGCCGTCGGCCACAGCCGCAACGATTCGTCGAGCACCCGGCGCACGTAGCGGAGCTTCGCGATCTGCTCGAACGCGGGCTCTTCGTCGCCCCAGACCGCATCGACCTCCGCCTGCGCCTTTGCGAGGACGTCGGGATGACGCGACAGGTAGTACAGGGCGAACGACAGTGCCCCGGAGGTGGTCTCGTGTCCCGCGACCAGGAACGTCACCACCTGGTGCCGGATGTTCAACTCGTCGATCCGATGGGGGTCGTTCTCCCGGGCGGCCCGCAGCATGAGTTCGAGCAGATCCTCGGGGCCGTCCTCGGTGCTGTCGCGGCGGGCACGAATCACCTCGTCGACGACCTCGGCCATGTGTTCCAGGTTGGCGACGTTGCGTCGATCCGACCGTCGCGTCAGCAGGCGTCCGAGCGCGCTGGACTTCACGAACGTGGTGCGCTGCGAATGGCTCAGCGCACCGACCATCGCCTGCACGAACGGGTGCGGCCGGTCCCGTCTGAAGGAGTCGAAGGAATAGCTGAAACCGGTGCGGCCGATGGTCTCGAGCGTCAGCTTCGTCATGTCGGAGGACACGTCGACGGGGGAGCCGTTCACCCGCTCGTCCCAGTGCTCCGTCAGTTCGCCTGCGACATCCAGCATCGTGCGGTGATACGACCGCATCGCGGATTTCGTGAACGCCGGGGCGAGGAGGTTGTGCGCTTTGCTCCAGTTCGGCTCATGGTTGTAGGCGGTGAACAACCCGTCGCCGCCGACCTCGCGCAGCGACGCGACGCCGGGTGCCAGGTGTTTCGCGAACCGGGATTCGTCGGAGAGTTCCGCGACCATGTCGGCACCGGAGGCGAACACGAACCGATTGCCGAGGACGTTGCGCTCGAAGATGGGCCCGAGTTTTCTGCCGATCTCCATCGAATTCTGCACCGGAGTGCGGATGCTGATCCCGAAGACGTCGCCGACGACGGGAAGCCGCCATCGAGGATGCGGGATGGTCGCCTCCGCCGTGGTGTGCAGTGATTCGACGCTCATGTCGACCCCCGTGTCGATGTGGCCTGCGTTACTGAATTGATGTCTAGTACGCAAGGTACGCCTTACTGAACCGGTGTCAAGCAGTACGGTGACTGGCATGACCAGCGCCCGCCGACGACTCGCCCCGGAGCAGCGGCGCGCGCAGTTGCTCGACATCGGCGCGCGGCTGTTCGCGGACCGCCCCTACGAGGATGTGTGGATCGAGGAGGTAGCCGAACTCGCCGAGGTGTCGCGCGGATTGATGTACCACTACTTCCCGACGAAACGGGATTTCTTCGCCGCGATCGTCGAACGCGAATCCGAACGACTGCTCGACGTGACGGCCCCCGACTCCACCCTCCCCGTCGAGGAACAGGTCGCGGCCGGCCTCGACGCGTACTTCGAGCACGTTGCGAGCCACCGGCACGGAGTCCGGGCCATCAACCACGGCGCGCTGTCGGCCGACGCCGACATCCGGGCCATCGTCGAGCGGGAACTCGATGCCCAGCAGCGCCGCATCGTCGACGCGCTCGATCCCCCCGACAGTGAGCGGGAACTCGTCGGCGTCGCGGTGCGCGGATGGATCGCCTTCGTCCGTGCCGTCTGCATGGACTGGCTCGACCACCCGTCGATCGCCGAGGGCGAGCTACGTGAACTCTGCCTGCGCTCCCTGCGGGGCATGCTGGGCGGGCGGCTCGACTGAGCCGAGGGCTGGCACTTAAATAAATCAGTTGATATATTTAAGCCGAAATCCCTTCGGTGATCAAGGAGATCCCGCATGAGTGCACCCACCGTTACGTCGCAGGGCCGAACGAGCCCGGCGAAGACCGAGGCGGAACTGCGTCGTGAACTCGCGGCGGTGTACCGCCTGCTCGCGCATTTCAAGATGACCGACCTCATCTTCACGCACGTCTCGGTCCGGATTCCCGGGCCCGAACATCATTTCCTCATCAACCCGTACGGCCTGCTCTTCGAGGAAATCACCGCCTCCAACCTGGTGAAGATCGGACTCGACGGCGAACTCGTCGAACCGTCCGAATATCAGGTCAACCCTGCGGGATTCGTGATCCACGGCGCGATTCACGAGGCCCGGCCGGACGCGCAGTGCGTGCTGCACACCCACACGAAGGCCGGGTGTGCGGTGGCCGCGCAGGAGCATGGACTGCTGCCGCTGAACCAGATCTCGATGGAGTTTTACAACCGGGTCGGCTACCACGACTACGAGGGCATCGCCCTCAACACGGCCGAACGCGTGCGGTTGGTCGAGGACCTCCGCGACCATCCCGCGATGATCCTGCGCAATCACGGACTGCTCACCGTGGGCGAATCCGCCGCCGAGGCGTTTCTGCGAATGTTCTATCTGGAGAAGGCGTGTGACATCCAGATCGCCGCCCAGGCGTCGGGTGAACTGCGCGTTCCGTCGCCCGAGATCGCCGAGCACACCGCCCGCCAGTTCGCCGGCGAGGCCACGGACGACTACACCGACGATCAGGCCTACGAGATGGCGTGGGCGGCGCTGCTGCGGATGCTGGACCGGACCGCCCCCGATTACAAGGACTGACAGCGGCCTGCCGAGACTGGCAGGGCGGTCACATCCCCGGTGCGGCGACGACGCCCACCGGGGATGTGCCAGTCAGGACCGCCGCGACATTGCGGGCCGACTGCTGCGCCAGGGTGCGAGCGACCTGCGGTGAGTACCACGCGGCGTGCGGGGTGATCACGAGGTTCGGGATCTGCAGGATCGGATCGTCCTGTGCGGGAGGTTCGTTCGGAAGGACATCGACGGCCGCACCCGCGAGGCGTCCACTGCGTAGTGCTGCGCCAAGTGCGTCGTGGTCGACGAGTCCGCCGCGGGAGACGTTCACCAGATACCCACCGCGCTTCATCGCGGCCAGCGCCCGCTCGTCGATCAGACCCCGCGTCTCGGAAGTCAGGGGGACGTGCAGGCTCAGCACGTCGGAGCGGCGCAGCAGTTCCTCGAACCCGACCACCTCGATGCCCTCGGCCGCCAGTTCCCCGGCGCGGTCGCCCAGCCCGCGGCCGCTGACGAGGACGGTCATCCCGAGGGCTCGGGCGCGCAGTGCGAAAGCGGCGGCGATCCGGCCGAAACCGTAGAGGCCCAGCACGGTTCCCGCGATTCGCCGCGGCGGCGCGGCGGTGACGTCCCACCCGCCCGCACGCACGGAGCGGTCGAGGGCGTGGGTGGATCGGAGCAGTCCGAGGGTGAGCGCGAGCGCGTGGTCTGCGACCTCCTCGGTGCAGTAGTCCACCGCGCGCGTGACCCAGAGGCCGCGTTCGTGGGCCGCCGACACCGGCAGGTGGTCGTACCCGGCGGACGTGGCCGACAGCAGTCGCAGGTCCGGGAGATCCGACAGGTGACGGGGCTCGAGTCCGGTGTTCTCCGGACCCACGAGCAGGGCGATGACGCCAGGGCCGGACGGGAACTCGGACTGGTGCACGACGTCCGCGGAAATACCTGCGGCGGCAAGCGAATCGGACAATTCTTCGGCCGGAATGAAGTCGTCGAGGACGACGACGCGGTCGGTCATCTGCCTACTGCTCCCGCTTCTTCGGTGGTCCGTCGTACGGCGGCGTCCACGCAGCGGGCGGCGGCGTCCTCCGCGCTGATCGCGTCCATGACAACGGGATCCAGGATGGCCTGCAATGCAAGACCGTCGGTCAGTGCCACCAGCGCGACGGTGACGGCGTCCGCGTCGAGGTCGGTGGAGACGGTGCCCTCCCGCTGTGCGGCGACGACCGACTCGCGCACGACGCCCCGCCAGCGGGCGAGGAAGGCCGCGATCTCACCGCGCGCCGTTTCCTCGGCCGCACCCTCCGCGTAGAAGAACAGGAACACGCGGGTCATCGCCAGTCGGCGTTCGTCGAGCGGCAGGATGCTGGCGGTGATGTTCCGCAGCTTCTCGATCGGGCCTGGGCCCTCCTCGTCGAGGATCGTGCGGTACCGGTCGCCCTGGATGTCGCCGGCCCGGCGCAGCGCCGCGAGGAGC